>CBDAFQ010000091.1:0-14240 GCA_965195275.1 uncultured ANME-1 euryarchaeote
GCTGCACGCTTATGGCGAGCACTCATATGCTAAGTTGACCGATTCTGAGCGCGTGAACAAGATAGGCGTCCCCAATTTCGTTGATTTTTGTGATGGAGTACTCATAGGTTCTATCGCACCCATTTTGAGGCGTAAATTCGCCGTGCGTGATTTTTGCATTACTATCGAGGTGCCGAAATGGTTAATCGAGAAGATATAACAGAAAGTACATGAGACTTTGATGATCGGGCTAACGAAGACCGACAGAGAAGCGATAATGCGTGAGTTTCGATTGCGGTATCCGGCACAAACAAAACTAGCTGAGACGTTGTTCTATCAATATTACCGTAACCTGTTAAATCCATTTTAATAACGACCAGATTACACAGATTTCCACGAGAAAGCATAAGGGAACTCACGAATAATAATTTACCCGAACTGTATGTATCATTTTCCAAGGATTTTTAAGACACTGATTATCGCAGATTAACACGGATTTAAAGTAGCGCAATAATTGCTTTTTTAAATTTTTATTCGCCCCGTAAAAACTTAATAATTTTTTCGGGACAGTAGCATCTGTGTAAATCTACGTCCTAAATTAAATTTATTTATGGGTAGAAGTTATACTTTATATATAACGAGAAACAGATGGAGCCTAAAAGAATCCTTATGGATCGCGGAATAAGAGCCGTGAGAAGTCTTGGTCAGTACTTTTTGGTTGATAACGAAGTAGCAGTGAGAATGGTAGAATATGCAAGTGTTGGGGGTGAAGACGTAGTGCTGGAGATAGGAGCAGGCCTGGGAAGCGTGACCGAGGAATTAGCACGAAAAGCGAAGCGTGTTTATGCAGTGGAAAAGGATAAAGAACTTTGTGAGATATTACGGGAGCAGTATGTAGACAAAAAAGGCAAGATCGAGGTGATCGAGGCGGACATAATGAAACTAGAACTCCCTGAATTTGATAAAGTCGTTGCGAGCATCCCCTACTCCTTGTCATCACCAATAACATATAAATTGCTGCTCCATAACTTCGGGCTTGCTGTGCTCTTATATCAGAAAGAGTTCGCGCAGAAGATGACGGCTGAGCCCAGGTCGCATTTGTATGGACGGTTATCGGTTATTGCACAGGCACTTGCAGACATCGAAATCCTTGAGATTGTCCATCGGGATGCTTTTTGTCCCTCACCTCCTGTTAAAACCGCGATAGTGCGATTTACGGAGAAGAAGAAACGGCTAGTGGAAGATAAGCGGGCGTTTATTGAGTTCGTTAGTTTCGCATTCGGGCACAGGCGGAAGATGATGCGGCATATATTTAACACTTCGGACGCGCTTAAGGACTTGGCGAAGAGACCTGAGGAGTTGAGTCCAAAAGAGTTTGCAAGGCTATTTTCAACTTTTTGAAAGAAAGGTTTGTGTAAATCAGTGTCTTTAATAGAAGGTGGTTATAGTTTATTTATATACTAGGATAAATAAAAAATGCCACTAAACATCCCCACACTACATAAAATAGAAGCGATAAAGACGGAAACGGACGAACTAAAAACGTTCACATTCCATTCGCCCGAAATAGTGCGAGAAAGCGAACCCGGCCAATTCGTAATGGTCTGGAGCCCCGGTATAGACGAGATACCTATTTCTATTGCAGCCGCATCGCCAGAAGGAGAAGTGGTAGTGGCAATTGCTGATGTCGGTGACTGCTCGCATAGCTTACATCAAAAGCACGAAGGTGATCTGGTGGGCTTGAGAGGGCCCTATGGCCGGGGATTCACAATCAATGGCGAAAGTTTATGCATGGTCGCTGGCGGATACGGCGCGGCGCCGTTGAGATTCGCCGCGAAAAGAGCGAAAGAAATAGATACGCCGGTAGTAGTCTTAGAAGGCGCAAGAAATAGTGCAGAACTGTTGTATATTGCCGAGTTTGAGCGAATGGGTTGTGACATAAAAATCGCCACAGAGGATGGTTCTGAGGGATATAGAGGCACAATTACAGAATTATTGGAAGAATTATTGGCATCAGGCGAAAGATTTGAGCGGGTATTGACGTGCGGTCCTGAACTAATGCTGGAGCGCGTGTGCAGGATTACGAGCGGGGCAGAAATACCTACGCAGGTTTCCGTAGAGCGAATAGTAAAGTGCGGATGCGGCGCTTGTGGCTCCTGTGACCTCGGTGGTTATCGTATATGTAAAGACGGCCCGATATTCGATGCGAAATCGCTTGCAGGCACGGAATTTGGGCGTTGGAAACGAGCTGCGAGCGGTAAACGAATCGCAATTGCGTCTGATGCTGGTGAACTATTATCTATTCCACCGGCGCGTTTCACACCCGAATACGAGCCAGAATTAGCAACAGAAGTATGCGGGATTAAATTCACCAATCCAATTGCAAATGCCGCGGGATTTGGGTTTTCGGGTAAGTTACTTTATCGCTATGCCGTAGCGGGTGCGGGCGCAGTAGTGACGAAATCAGTTGGACTGTATGAGCAAGAAGGTTATCCCAACCCCACATTTATTGAAATAGCACCCCGTAGCTATGTGAACGCGATGGGACTTCCAAATCCGGGGATTAACGATTATGGGCTGGAGATAGGCGATGCGAAGTACGCAGATGTGCCTCTGATCTTGAGTATCTTTGGTAAAAGCGTAGAGGAATGTAGAGAAGTAGCGAAAATTGCTAGTAAATATCCAATAGACATGCTCGAATTTAATGCCTCCTGTCCGCATTCTGATTTCGTAGCCGTTGAGAACCATCCCAAACTGCTGCGGAGTATAATAAAGGAGATACGCGCGATTGTGCATCCCAAACCAATAGCAGTGAAAATCTCACCTAATGTGGGTGACCCTGCAGGATTGGCAATGAGACTGGAAAAGGCAGGTGCTGATGCTATCACGGCTATTAATACTGTGATGGCGAGACCCGTAGACCAAAGGCTTGACACACATATTTTGGGTAATCCAACAGGCTATGGCGGTAAATCCGGTAAGGATCTGACGGTTGGCGGTAAGGAGATTGTTTTTAATCTATACCAGGAGTTGAAAATACCAATAATCGCAGTTGGCGGTATATGTACTGCTAAGGACGTGATAGACTATGCGAAGAACGGTGCAAGCATGTTTCAGGTGGGTAGCGCGCTGGTAAGTGAAGATCTCGAGATTTTTTCGTCGATAAAAAAGGAATTGAAGGAGTATCTAATCGTTAATGGATACAAGAACATTGGTGAAATGGTGGGTGAAGCGCATAGGCGATAAGAGTGCTGTGTTGAAATTGTATGTATGTGGTGGAGCGGCGGTTTGACCGGTTATTTATATTTCATCATGAAAAAATGAAAGACATCATGGAAAGATGAAGAAACGGTACAAAACTGATCGGTGCAAACACTGCGAATAAATCAATTATTGACACAGATTAACGCAGATTAACGCAGAACAAATTAAATCCGTGTAAATCCGTGTAAATCTGCGTCTTAAATAGAATGTCTATTTCCAAATAGTAACGTTTTGCATGAAAAATGGGAAAATATTTTAAAAATCAAACTTACCCAATTTGTCTAATAGCATATCATCTTCAATATTTCCATTAATAAAACCTACCTGGGATTCTAATTTTTTCTTCTTTATGTATTCATTTCCTACTGTTATCATATCCGGGGACATTTCTATTGCGGTAATATTAATTTTTGTATTATCTTTCGCATATTTTCTGTCATTTTCAATACCCCTAAAATTCTCATCTTGATGTTTTTCAACAATTCTTTTTAACATATATCTCGCCTCCTATAAATTGGTGGCACCGTCTTTCGCATAACGGAACCAGCATATACGACGTTCGCCGATAGGCGAATGTCCCGCAGGGCAAGGACGAAGTCCGCAGCGTATATGCTGTGTTAGGCGAAGTACGACATGAAGGAATTAAAATGTAACTTGATATTGAGTTGAACTTCCCTCTACGCCAAAAATTAAGAGTGAAGGTAGTTTCTTGCAGAGTATATAGTAGCTTTGCGTCGGTGTAGCCTCATTTCCAGCGGACTCTATCCACAATCTTCCATCACCAGATGGTCCACTTCTGCTATTAGATAGAATGGTACAAAGTACTTTTTCCTCCATTGGATTGCGCTTGGCTGGGCCATGATGTAATCTTGGAGATACTTGATTTTTTTCATTCAAAGGGATAGCTGCAAGGAATGGCGCCCATGTACCTCCGCGTGGTCTCACTTCGATTGCCCGGCGATCGTCACGGGGTTTACTCGACTCATGAATTATAAGAGTATATGGCTCAAGTTGAAGTTTTGTAATATTGAGATGTCGTTTTTCAACTGCTGCCACTATTCTCTCTTTCCAATCGGGGTCAGTAACACTTACAAAGAGTCTCGTCTTGATACCTGCTGGAATGAGATCGTTATCTACAGATGCTGGAAAAAGGGCTATTACTGGGAAGTCTCCGCCACGAGTCTCTAAGGCACGGTCTAGAGCGTAATAAAATTCTTCTTTGCATTTTTCACTGCCGAGGCTTGCTTGCGTAGCGTAAATGAGCCAGCCATCAGATTTTGAAGTGTCTTGAATAAAAGACTCGATTTGCTCCCACAATCGTTTTCCAGCAGTAATATTCCAACGATCTAATTTAACTTCGATGCCAGCTCTACCCAGTTCCTGAGCAGTGAAGTCAACATCGCTGTCTACATTGTCATCCCAAGCATAGGTAAGCCAAATTGATTTTTTCTGAGTCATTTTTTTCTCCATCAAATTTGAGTATTTCGCCTAACGTCCCCGGGCTTTGCGAAGCCAGCCGAAGGCTGGTTTGGGCGAAAGAAGTGAGCCGCAAAGCCCGTGTTATGCGCCTGTTGCACGGTCATTGCTGAGATTATGAGTAATGTCCTCAACGCTTGGAGCTCTCAAAATGTCGCCGCGCAAGTGAAGGATATGTCCATTCTGATGTTTGCTAAAGCTGGCGTACTTTGCAATGACGCCGTGAGGTATTTTGTATGCCTCTTTGACTGTAAAGTCTCTAGCAAACAAAATGCCAATGAGATAGTCGAACTCTCCAGTATCAAGATTTCTGATAACGCTGAGTTGTCGAGATTTGTTGGATGGATCAAGGCGACGGCTCTTGATTTGGAACCGTTCGCCACTTGTATTGGTGGCATCGTAGCCGAATTTAGAATTGTGTTCTAATGACAAGCCAAGCCTTTGAGCAACCAACCACTCGGCATAATCGGCGACAGGATTGTTACGGGTGCGGACTACACCGCGTTGCTTTAATTCGTCCAAAATATCGGCAAAGCATCCAAGAAGGTCGAACGTTGAAATTGCTTTCGGGTCAAATTCAATCATATCATTACCTCAGTGCAATGGCGCATAACTCCTTATATACGAAATTCGCTTTTTGTTCCATTTTGGGAATATAAACGAAATTCGTATTATCTCCTGCGTGGGCATTATATACGAACTTTTGTCTTTTTATTTATTCATCTCTCCCACTTTCAAACTATTTAGTGGACTTTTTATCTTCCCTATAGCCCTAATAAAATTACTTTCACAACCTCGCTTTTCTCGAGCTAGCTTACTTCTCTATCACCGTCTCTTCAACAGCAATCCCGAAATGCCTCGCCGTTTCCGTTACATGAACCAAAACCTCATCTCCTTCCTTCAAATCGACCACGGAAATCGGCTTAGTTTTGCCCATTAACTTTATCGTTTCCGCATTCTGGAGAATAATACTGCACTTCCTCTTACCTTCACCTTCCACTTCCGCCTCCACGAGCATAAGTGGTCGCTTCTCTATCTTCACCCTGCCAACAATAGCTTTTCTCGTACCGCCTTCGGCATTCACAATTAAGACGTCGTCTCCAGACGTCAATTCCGACAGATACCTTGTCTTCTCACCTACCAGCACATACGCATACACCGGACCCGCATTCACTCTAAACGGTCTCGCAGCCACATAAGGGCTCTCCTCGGATTCCGAATGCACGAGGAACAACGCGAACGACTGAGAACCCACCAGCATCCCCTCGCCCAAAGTCATCAATGAGCAGGTATCCACACATACTCGATCTCCCATTTCTCGTTCTTCAACCTTGGTTATCCTCGCGCTAGAAAGCGGCAGTTTACCCATTTCGCCTGCGTCTCTCATCTCCACCGCTCTTTTTATCTCTGATATGTCGTCTGTATCAAGAAGCACACCATCAGCACCGTATTCCAGCGTTTCAAATGCCGTCATTGCCTCTTCTGCACTCTGCACGCCCGCAATTACCTTCGCGTCCTTGTGCTGCAATTCCGCTATTATATTCTCCAGCGGTATTATCTTCCAATCCTTTCCTATCACAATCACATAATTACAGTAATCTGCAATATCCACTGCAAATTGCTCATACTTCTTCCCTCGTAGCTCCACATACCCTGCGTTGAGCTTAGTACCGAAAGTGCTCTTCAAGGCATTTAAAACGTCCGAGTCTGCTATCTCCGATGGGATCTGCGTTGTGCCATCGCCTTCACTTCCCGCACCGTAAACAACAATAACCGCTTCTCCTGTTCCCGACTCCGACTCCAATTCAGTCTCCGAGTCAGATGCAAAGGCAGCTATTTTTAGATGGCCTAATTCCGTCACCTTCGCTACGTCCGCTTCTACCACAAGCACGCCATCCACACCGGATTCTAAGCCGGTTGTAATCCGCGACTTCTTTTCAGCCCACGTCCCTACATCCGCTTTTATCCAGATCTCTCTTCTCTTTCCTTTCATATTATCTCAGCATCTCCATTGCCTCTTTTGCAGAGATGCCCTCATGCACTACTTTACTTATTGCTCTTGTCATATCTGCCGGATTCGGATGCTGAAACACATTTCTACCTATTGAAACGCCAGCGGCACCAGCGGCAACTGCGTCTTCCACCATCTTCAGTAATTCCGCATCGGTATTCGCCTTTGGCCCACCAGCTATTATCACCGGCACCGGACAACTGCGTATCACATCCTTGAAGGTGTCGGGATCGCCGGTATAATTTGTTTTTATGACGTCTGCGCCCAGTTCAGCACCCACACGAGCCACATGCTTTACCATTTCCACTGCATGCTCACTTTCCACTTTCTCGCCCCTTGGATACATCATCGCCAAAAGCGGCATGCCCCATTCCTCACATACCATTGCCGTCTCGCCAAGATCCTCAAGCATCTCCGCTTCGCTCTCCGCACCCACGTTCACGTGCATTGACACTGCATCCGCACCTAATCTCATCGCTTCTTCTACCGTAGCGACTATAACTTTGTTTAATGGGTCAGGAGCTAACGAAGTGCTTGCAGATAGGTGTATTATCAGTCCTATATCCTTACCATACCCGCGATGGCCTGCTATAACAATACCCTTATGCACGAGGACTGCATTTGCACCACCGTCTGCTATTGCATTTACCGCGACCCTCATGTCCGTCAATCCGTATATTGGACCCGATGACACGCCATGATCCATAGGAACAATAACACTTCGCCCACTGTTACGATCTACGATCCTCTCTGTTCTTATCCGCTTCCCTATGCCCATCCTTTCCATCCGTTCCCCCATACTTGTCATCTTCCGCTCTTTCCCCCTTTATTTACATTCTTTCTTTCTTAATAATTTATAATACAAAGCTTATTACACCAATCTCAAAGTCTCTAAATTCATTGGCGCGGACGTCTCAATATTAAGTTTCTTGTGTATTCCACTTGCTAATGCAATACATTTGTTACTCTCACCATGCATGCACATCACCTTAGATGGTAGTGGTCGTATCCGCTTCACGTATTCCAGCAATTGATTGCGATCAGAATGCCCGGAAAAGCCATCTATCGTCGCTGTCCCCATCCGCATCTTTATATTCACCATCTTACCATCGGCTGAAAGCTGTATCTCATCCCACCCTTTCTGTATCCTTCTTCCAAGCGTACCTTCTGCCTGGTATCCGACAAAGATAAGCGTATTCCGTTCATCACCCGCAAGCCCTTTCAGGTACTCAAGCACGGGACCGCCGTTTAGCATACCCGAGGTAGAAAGTATGATGGACGACTCAGCCCCATCTATTATCTCCCTCCTTTTCTCTGCATCGTCCACTTGTACAAAAATATCGGATAAGAACGGATTCTCGCCCTGATATATAGAATTTTTTAGATTCTTGTTGAGATACTCCGGATACGCAGAATGGATCGCAGTCGCTTCCCAGATCATACCGTCTAAATAGACCGGCACCTCTAACTGCATACCTTCCAGGGCTATCATTACCTCCTGCGAACGACCAACAGCAAAAGCAGGTATTATCACTTTCCCGCCCTGTTTCAACGTTCGCTCTATCTCTTCCTTCAAATTCTTTTCCGCTTCACGCCTTGACGGCTGGAAATCGCGCATCCCACCGTATGTTGATTCCATTACCAGTGCTTCAAGCCGAGTGAAACCATTAAACGCAGGATCGAAAAGAAAAGTCCGCTCATACTTCATGTCTCCGGTAAATGCAACGTTATAAAGTCCGTTACCGACGTGGAAATACGCGATCGAAGAGCCTAATATATGTCCCGCGTTGTAAAGTGTGAGTTTTACATCAGGAGATATGTCTGTTACATCTCCATACTTCAATGGAATTGTATGTCTTATTGCGTCTCGTATTAAGGCTGATTTATAGGGTATCTTCTTTCCTTCTCGTGCGGATACCTCTAAGTAATCAAGCAGCAAAAGTGCCATAAGGTCTCTCGTTGGCTGTGTTATGTATATGGGACCGTCATACCCATATAAATACAAAAGGGGCACTAAACCTGAATGGTCCAGATGTGCATGCGTTATCACTACCGCATCTATATTACTTATTGGTGTTACTTCGGGAACATAGAGGTATGGCATCCCCTCTGAGCCCACACTCACCCCGCAATCTATTAATATCCGCGTTTCGGGCGTAGAAAGCAAAAAAGCATTCCGCCCTACTTCGCGGCATCCGCCCAGTGCTGTTATTCGTAGCCATTCGTCCTCTATTAGCTTCTCACTGTATATCCTGCGCCCCACTTTTTTCAAAAAGCTCTTTCGGAAATCGCTCTCTTCCCTTAAATACCGCCGTATATTTCTTATTACTGAAGATTGTATAGGTGGTGCTCTGATAACATTAGGGCGCCATCCAATCACCTTTGCGACTTCTCTAAGTGTTGCCCCATGAGTGCCTATCACCAACCCGGGCTTTTCTGCTTCTATTATCACCTCTGCCTTGTCCATATCGAAATAAATATCCTTTATACCACCTTCCTCGGGTATAATATCGTAAATAACCTTAGATGCCTTCTCCTGCTCCATTAATATGTTACTACTTGGTCTAACGGAAATCCTCTTCTTCAGCTCCTTCGCCAATGTCCTAACCATGGCGCCATCATCAACGAATTTTAGCGTGTCCTCTGTGTATATGACGAGTTCCGGTCCCTCAAATTCCACTCCGGAAATACTTACGTCATCCTGTAATATCTCTTTTATTCGTTTCTTTAATTCTGAAAGCTTTCCTTCTGCTGACATTGCTATCCCTATCCCTCTCTCTATCTCTATCTTAATTCCATAGCTTAGAATGATACTCTACCATTAGCTCATATAACCTCTTGACCTAATAATAAAAGCTTCAAGAACAAAACGTTGATTACGAAGACGTCCTTAATTCCTTTATCTTTTCTTCGCTTATCGACACATACCTATCCTTTGTTATTGTCACCACTTCTATCGCCTCACCCGAGGCGCTATCTCTCTTTATCGCAGAGTACAGTGCCTGTATCGCAAGAGCGGTCCCTTTCTCCAACGAGAGATCCTTTGTATATCTATTTTCAAGCACACCGTATGCAATAGGGGAACCTGAACCAGTAGCTGCAATTTCACTTTCCTCCGTATTACCACCAAATGGGTCTATTGTATATAAGTGCGCTCCGTTTCTGTCTATGCCACCTATAAGGAGTTGTACAATATATGGATAGTACCTCTGCCCATTCATCACATTGGATAATAGCGTTGAGATTCCTTTTACGGTCATAGGTTCATTTCTCCTTATCTTATAAAGCTGCAATTCCACCGTCATTATCCTAACCAGTGCCTGCGCATCGCCCACTATCCCTGCTGTTGTCATAGCTATAAGGTCGTCCACCAGATATATCTTCTTTGCTGTTTTGGAAGCAATAAACGAACCCATTGTCGCACGCTTCTCACTCGCCAATACTACACTTTCACCACATATCAAGCCGATGGTAGTTGTTCCCTTCTTTACCTGATCCATTATATCCATTACTTATATTCCCCCATGTGTTGTCGTCAACTTTACATGTTTTACCCCACGAAGACTCATTATATCTTCCGCTAACGTCTTTATCTTCTTCGCATCCCCCTTCATCACTACGATTTCAAAGCAATTCTCTTCGTCCAAATGGATGTGAGTCGACGTTCTTATCATACCTAGGTAACGATGCTGCACCTTCGTTAGCTCATCACCCAATCCTCTTTGACTATGGTCGTAGATATAGGTTATTGTCCCTATCTCTTCTCCAGATTCG
This sequence comes from uncultured ANME-1 euryarchaeote, assembly GCA_965195275.1. Classification (GTDB taxonomy): domain Archaea; phylum Halobacteriota; class Syntropharchaeia; order Alkanophagales; family Methanospirareceae; genus Methanophaga. The sequence goes on from CBDAFQ010000091.1 coordinate 10,505, forward strand.
CGCTCCATCCACTCAAATTCTATTATATATGCCCTAATCGAATCTCTTATCCCTTCAGACCTCGAGGAATATCCTCGCCCTCTAATTATCTTGTCAAACTTATTCAACAGATTGGATGGCAATGATACCCCTATTCGAGTCAATCCACGTTCTTCTTCCATTTTTCTACCTCTACCAATTTCGATATATGCTTTATTATCGCTTCAACCTTACAGAAGGCATTAGAATCATGCTCTTTTATGCGGATAACTTTCGAGTTGAATCCCCTTTCCCTAAGCCCCCTTTCCAGCGACTTTTCATCAAAACCCTGGTCATATCCTATTGCTATTATGTCCGGTTTTATACTATATAAAGGTTCATACATATCTTCTTCGCTACCCAACATCGCTTTATCTACCACCTTTAAAGCCGATACCATCTTCAACCGCTGTTCCTCAGATATAATCGGCATTCTTTTTCGCTTTCTCACGTTTATATCTCTTCCAACGATTACAAAAAGCTCATCTCCTAACTTCTTCGCTTCCTCCAAATAGAGTAAATGCCCTGGATGGAGTAGTTCAAATGTCCCTGTTGCTAAAACTCGTACCATTCTTTATCCACTTCTAACTCCTTTGTGTCTCGCTCCAATATTTCTAGTTCTCTCCCCTCCCCCCTCGAATTATAACATCTCCAACAGTGCTCTTCGTATGGGTAAAAAGAGATGATATGACAGTCTCCTGTTTTAGAAAACATAAAAAGATCTTGTTCTGACGGTTTCATAACTGTCAGGTGCGGATGACTATGAACAGACCCTATGTAGCTAAGACCCATTGGTAGCATATCCAATCGTATAATTGCATTCTCATCGGATGAAATAGTGCCGGGGAGGAATAAAATGTCGGTTATGAGGTCATCCTCAGCGCACAACAGCCCGATAAACTCTTTCGGATGATTATATTTGCTTACTTCCATGATAAGATCCAGGACATCTTTCGCTATGCTTGCAATCTTTCGTTTTTTATGCATCTTTTCACCCTACCTAAAAAGCATTAGTTTTTAAAGTTTCTTTGATTAATGATAATGACTCTAAGAGAGTTCAAAGATAAACGATCCTTCGGTTTTAACTTCATTGGGCATAGGTAAAGATCCAAATTTCGCTCTTAAAATCAAATCGGCTACGCTATAATTTAATACTTTCGCTATACCTACAATGGATGTTGTAGGTCTAGGATTTACCTCTACCACATGGGCACTCCCATCATCACCCAATATGAAGTCTATTCCCACATATCCCTCGCAGTGAAGCAGGGTTACCACCCTCTCACTCATGCGCATTATCTCGCTCTCCGCTTCTTGCTCTATTGAATAAGGCACTAATCCGCCACCATATCGTAGCCTTTCGCCATCAACTCTTATAAATTGCTTGTTTATCGTCAGAGGCAGCACCGAAGATTTACCGATTATTACACTGCTGCTTATATCATCACCATTTATAAATTCCGTTATAATATGGTCTGGCGTGGGGCATATATCTTTGCCCTTCTGTATGAAGACGTTTTCCGAAGCACACCCATATCTCGGCTTCTTCACGTATCTTTGCTCACTCGCCACCTCTTCCTTTGACACAATTCTCGGCACCTGTATCCCCCCCTCGCTTAATACCTTTATTGTCTGCTTCTTGTCGGCACAGATTTTAACAGAATCCGAAGGGCAGCCCAAATTGACAGTATTCGATTCTACGAGCTTTGTAAACTCGCATAGCATATCGTCGGGGGCGATAACGACGCCTGCATCGCTCTCCTTTGATAGCTTATCCACCGCCACTCCAAAATCAGTTACGGCCTCAGGATAGATAACTTCATGTCCTAACTCACAAAAGCCATTTTTTAGCGTTGTTAGCATCGCTTTTCCTTCCGCTACTAATTGGCCCCCACCTTTACCAACGGCATACTCCGCCACCATTATCTTCATTTATTTTACTTTGTTTTAGCTTAGCTTAGCTTACCACTGGCGTAAGTGTTTTCCCATACTCGACGAGCTTTGCTAATGCAATGAGTACATTTACAAAATAGTCGTTATTCAAGGATTTACCTAACTCTTCCTCCCAGCTCTTCTTGATTGATATAAATCGCTTCTCAGTCTCTTCCGATATTTTGTCAATACCAAAATATTGAGGCTCTATGGTGCCAGCCTTTTTTGGCTTTTCCAATTTTTTAACTCCGCCCTTCCGCTCTCTTCGCAAGCCAACAATTGGATAACCCATTGCATTTACCGCTCTCGTCACCGAAGAAATCTTTATCGGCTCGCTCCTTATTTCGTTTTCTTCCTCTAAAATGCCCTCTACCGTTATCATACCGTCCTCTATCCGTTCACGATATTTCTGCAGCCATCCTGGCCCTTTCTCCACCTTTCCCGGCTCTTCGCCCTGTTTAAAGGACTTTTTAGCTTTCGCTTCAGCTTCCGCTTTTACTCCCCTTCGCAAGCCAACAATTGGATAACCCATTGCATTTACCGCTCTCGTCACCGAAGAAATCTTTATCGGCTCGCTCCTTATTTCGTTTTCTTCCTCTAAAATGCCCTCCACCAGTATAGTACCGTTCTCTATCCGTTCACGGTATTTCTGCAGCCACCCTGGCCCACTCCCTGTTCGTTCAGATCTCGTTTTTATCGCTTCGCCCTCGCTCTTCTCCCCGCCACCTACTGCTGCCCCTTGTTCTGATTTCTTCCCCCTTCGCAACTCAGTAATCGGATAACCCATTGTATTTACCGCTCTCGTCACTGTTGACAGTTTTATCGGCTGTTCTCTTAGCTTGTTTTCTTCCTCTAAAATGTCTTCCACCGTCATCGCTTTTTTCTCTATCCGTTCACGGTATTTCTGCAGCCAATCCGGTCCGCCCACTATTCTCTCGGATCCCTTTTCAATTGATCGCCCCGCTTCTCTGTCCGCTTTCGTTCTAGCTACGTCAATCTGTTTCTCTCTTCGTAATCCTGTGATTTGACAGCCCATCGCATTTATCGCTCTCGTCACTGAGGATATCTTTATTGGCTCTGCCCTTAGCTGGTTCTCCTCCTCTAAAATCGCCTCCACCGTTACGGTCCCTTGCTCTATCCTCCCCTGGTATTTCAGTATCCAACTCGGTGCTCGCTCTATTCTACCCATCTCATCTACCACCTAACATTTATATTTATCTAATTAAAAAGCTATGAGTAAAAGATATGAAAGGTGGTGATTACAAATTCCCTGCGGAAAGAAGAGAAAGGTAGCAAAGATGCGAAAGCATAAGTTGAAGAAAAGGCGGAAGAAGATGAGGTATAAGAAGTGAGTTTGTAATTTGCTTGCTACATGCTTTAATCTGATCCCTTATAATTTTTCCATGCCTTTAATTTTTCTCATTATAGTCGTATTCATCCTGTATAGCCCATACTATTTCCTCTAAAAGCCCTCTAAGCTAACCAAGGTAGGTGTTATTCCTTCTTTGTCCACGGCAATAGCGATATGGAATTTAATATATTAGACCCAATAATCGAAAGAGAAACGCTGGCAACATCATCAAGAAAGGGTTCAATGTCAAAGGCAACCAAATGTTCAAATGCAAGACCTGTGGTGTGAGATTCCCTGAGACTAAAGGCACGGTATTCTACAACAGACACCTTATGGAAGAACAGATCGTTATGATATGCAAGTTACTAGTTGAGAAAAATTGTGTCAGGGCGATCGAACACATAATGGAGATTCACAGAGACGCCGTATCGAATG
>CBDAFQ010000092.1:0-2151 GCA_965195275.1 uncultured ANME-1 euryarchaeote
TGACGGGAAAAATGTATAGTGTCCGAAGTGCCATCAGCTATACGAATGTAAATTCGTATAACACACCTCATTTGGCAGGTTCATAGCTGTCGGAAATTCATGAAATAGTATCTTTATAAATATAAAGTGCGGAATGTGGGCGTTACCAAAGAAACTAATTAGTTAAACATAGGGTACCCTAATATTGTTATAGTATGCTAAGTAGAAAAGCGGAAGATTATCTCGAAGCGATTCTGAACATCACAGCAAAGAAGGGTTATACAAGGGTGAAGGATGTCGCCATAGCTTTGGGTGTTAAGCCATCAAGCGTTGTGGAGATGCTAAAGAAGCTGAACGATATGGATTATGTTGTATATCGGAAATACGATGGCGTGATCTTAACACCCAAGGGGCGAGAGTTAGGAAGCGTGATAAAAGATCGGCATGATACTCTAAAGGCACTTCTGGAAATAATACAGGTGCCCGAGAGAATAGCGGATAAAGATGCATGCATAATGGAGCACGAATTGGAGACGAAAACGGTAGAGCAGTTGAAGAATTTCGTGCGGTTCGTGCAGTCCGCACCGGATTATCCACAATGGCTTGATCACTTCAAAACGTTCTGTGATACGGGAGAGCATCCTTGCAAAGTGGATAAGCGAAAGAAAATCGGTTCTCCAGAATAAGAAAGCATAATATCCAACTAAAATTGATTATTGACACAGATTAACACAGATTAACGCAGAAGAAATTAAATCCGTGTAAATCTGCGTCCTAAATTAAATTTATAGGTAGAAAAATCGAAAACTTTTTATAACAGACACTTACTACATATCTTTTAATACTAAAACTGGCAGACTAAACAATGTATTCGAAAGCGGAAGAAGAAAAATCAAGAATGGTGGCTATAGAAATGCGAAAAGTCATACTTTTTATAGCGGTTCTTATCTTCGTCACGGCGACGTTGGTCGCACCATCAAATGCAGCCACAAATGCCAAGATCGTAATAATTGATGTCGCACCAACCGAGCTTGCGCCTGGCGACAAAAAGGATGTCTCGCTCACGGTGAAGAATCAGGGCGGCAGGGACGCCCGCCATATCACCCTGAATTTTCAGAGTGGCGAGAGCATCTCTCTTATCGGGTCATCCACAGTTCACATCGCCTCACTCAACGCATGGTGCTCAAAAGAGATCCCCATCACGATTAAAGCTGAGGACGAAATCGATGAGGGGGCATATCCCATTCCTATCGAGGTCACATTCGATGAATACAGCTACAGTGCCAGTAAGGGGCCTGTAATTACTCCTATGAACGTGACACGCATTACAATCGTCTTTAATGTAGAAGGCACAACCACGCTTGAGGTTGCCGATGTCGAGACAAACCCGCCTGAACTACGAGAAGACAGCGAGAATAATAATGTAACGGTCTTAATAGATAATTCAGGAACTGCGAAGGTGAGGTCGGTAACCGTCAAAATAGACCCCACCAGTCCATTTACGGAGGCATACTCGGGTTCTACTTCTGACTTTACTGACGTGATTCCGGCACGTAAAAGCCACCGCTTTGTATTCGCGCTCGATATAGAAGACGGAGCGAAAGAAGGGTCTTATACCATTTTGCTCACTATTGACTACATCGGCGAGGAAGACAAAAAAATTTCGCTTGAGAAGAGCATCAGCTTAAAGATCGGTTCGCAAGCGGACTTTCGGGTCGGAGAGGCGACAACTAATCCGGCGGCAATTACTCGTGGTAAGGAATTCCGAATTAATGTCCCGGTCAAGAACATAGGGAACAAGGATGCGGAATCAGTAAAAGCCATATTAAAAACAAAATCATACTTCACAGGGACAAAGACAGATTATCTCGGTGATATTGAACAAGGCTCGGAAAAGATAGCCACCTTTGAGCTTGAAGCAGACCGTGACACAATCGCAGATAACTACGAGACAGATATAAAGATCATCTGGTTAGATGGAGATGAACGATTGGAGACAACCAAATCCTTTGCGCTGGTTGTGGTATCAGGAGAAGGCTCGAATACAGGAATCATGGCTATTGCAGGCGCTGGTATTTTGATCGTGATCATAATAGGTGTTTTTATCTATTTCAAGAGGAAGAAAAGAAAGGGCGAATGAGTCATAGTCATAGAGTCCTAACGCGCTGGGCA
>CBDAFQ010000093.1:0-7087 GCA_965195275.1 uncultured ANME-1 euryarchaeote
CTGCCGAAGCTCGCACCACTTATCCCGAATGCGCTTGCTGTACTGATACAAAACAAGATGCAAAGCAGTAATACAAGTACCGTTTTTTTTATCATTTCTTTTCACTTCAATTTTTTTTGTTAAAAAATAAAAAAATAAAAAAGTTTTGTTCTACTCCTAGGCGGCACTGATTGTTATATCTATCAGTCCCGTATAAACGTCGGGTGATTGACCTGCAGGTATGGTTTGAATAGCATTATAGTTTCTAGTATCACTGGCTGGCACATAGTTGAGCACACCTAAATCCTTATCAGCTCCTGTATCCAGTAATGCAACTTCGTTGTCTGTCGTGCCTAGCTCAAGATTACTCGCTGGTATCACTTTATTCATTGGCACATTAACTAAACCATATACCCCCTCCACGTCTGGTATGAAGCTTGCCTCCACCTTAGCAGTGGCACCTCCAGTGTTAGTCAGCACTAATGAGTTTGATAGCGTACTGCTTTCTCCTTTTTGTAAGCTACCGAAATCTACACCGCCCGCGCCTACAGCAATAGTTACCTCAGGTACGCCCTCGAGAACCACTACCGCATACGGCAGTGGCACTTCAATAGCCCCCACCATAGATACTGCACCTGCTGCGAAGATTGCAACTACCAATGCCGCTGCCAAACCAACCGCTATTTTTTTTCCGGTTTTCATTTTTTTCTATATCACCCCCTACTTTTCTTGATATTCAGCTATCAAATTTAGAGTGAAGCACCTCTCTCCAAATGTGCATTCCAAGATTCTTCTTACAAATGCAGATAAGTTTAAGTTTGAGAGACCTGCCCCTGCTGCGATCATTGCAATCGCCAATACCGCCAATCCAACCGCTATCGCTTTTCATATAATACATCCCTACAATCTTATACAATATCTTTATGTAAGGTGTTAGGGCTATATAAGTGCAACCCTAATAATGTTAGGAAGATGCGGAACAACCTACCTTAGAGAGACAGGCGCTCACAAGAATATCCAACTAAATAAATATTTATTGACACAGATTAACGCAGATTAACGCAGAAGAAATTAAATCTGTGTAAATCTGCGTCCTAAATAAAATTTATAGGTAGGAGTTATAGTTTATTTTATAGTTAACCCTAAAAATGTTATATATGCTGATGCATGCGAAAGTTATTTAAATAGTTGAACCAATAGTTATATTGGTGCTATCGAAAATGGTAAAGGTATCTTTGGATTTGGAAGAGGATTTGCATAAAGCGATAAGAAAGAGGGCGATAGATAAAGGGATAACAATGAAGGCGTATCTAGTTGAGCTTATCGAGAAAGGCGAAAGTATGGAAGAGGCTGAAAGTATCACATAGACAAAGGAGGTAAAGAGTACTGATGGTGATTATACCGGTTAAATTACTAAAGTAGATTTGGATATGGATAGTAGTTGGCATATAGCGATACAAAAAGAGGTAACAACTATTGTAGTGATATTAGTAACGCATATGACCAAGTCTATTAATGGCTGTACGAATACAAAAGCATACGAAATTGTGGAAGGTATATGTGAGCGTGAAATTGTCAGGACATAATGCTTCATCATACCCACATAATGCGATAAATATGGGTCACAGGCACATGATAATAAGTGTCCACTTATTGACATTATATAGGAAGGTTACCTTTTTAATATAAAAAGTACAATCTTTTTAACAGCGCTGGTAAAAAGGTGGGGTTATTATGAAAGTAGGAATATATGCACGAGTATCAACCGAGAAGCAGGAAGAAAGTTTGGATGAGCAGGTGCGGCTGCTGGTCGAGTTCTGCGAAAGGAGCAAATATGAGGTCTATAAAGTCTATTCGGAGACAGGATCAGGCGCAAAGAGCAAGCGTGAGATGTTCATGGAGATTATGCGTGACGTTGACGCGAAGAAATTCGATGCAGTCGTTGTTCTTAAGCTGGATAGGTTTTCGAGGAGCATGCTAGACCTGCTAACGAGTGTTGAGCGGTTAAAAGAGAAGGGCGTTGATTTCATAAGTGTAAATGACCATATCGAGACGACCACACCACAGGGCAAGCTAATATTCCATATAATGGGTGCTCTTGCTGAATTTGAACGGTCGCTCATCTACGAGCGTACGAAAGTGGGTATAGAACGTGCGAAACGAGAAGGGAAAGTATGTCACAGGCCGAAGAAGAACATAAACCTCGACCGGGTCGTAGACCGATATAAAAAGGGGATTCCGTTGACGGAAATTGCAGCTATCGAGCATGTGTGTTACAGCACTTTGAGGAACAGACTGCGTGAATCAGGCATTAAACTGGAAACGCGGCTGATGGGGGATTGAAATCGCAAATCGGTGGCTTCTTTGCGTTTTTTTTTCGCCACCGCCATATTCGCGTTTTGAGCGACTTTTTCGTTGTGTCGTGATGTTTACTATTACTCTTGCTGTTTTATTCGTTTCTAGCGTAAATAGTATCTTCGTTTTTGGGCTGGTGCAAGAAAATAATATTTTACCAAAAAGGTACTAAAATTTTCCAATGATTTTTTTTTATTGTGGATAGCCCGCTATTGTGTTTTGACTTTTGCACTTCCCTTTTTGCGTTGTCTTACATATCTCCCCCGGCGTTCTATTTCCGCAACTCGTTTCAATACTTGCGCGGCGGCATTAGGAAACGACCGCTTGTAGCCTTTAATAAACGACTCCTTTAACCGATCATGCGACTCATGCGTACCTCGAAGGCACTGGAAAAATACATGGACGTCTACTCCCTTTGTCTCTACACTCGATTCGATAAAGGCCAATCCGAAATCTATGAAGTATATTATCTTATCGTGGCCCACAATAACATTAGAAGTGGTCAAATCGCCATGAATTATGCCATTTCTGTGCAATACTCCGACAAGCTCGCCTATTCGCTCGCTTATAGCTACGTCAATCACTTCGCGCGCTAAATCGCCTTCTATCCGCTCCATCACCAATTCGTGATCGTGGACATCGAAGATGATAGGGGTAGGCACGCCTTTTCTTCTCGCTTGCGAGATAAGTTTCGCTTCGCTTTTCGTGCGCTCTTTCCTTATCCGCTTGTCTAGCTCCTTTACCCTGTACCGCTTCTCTATCCGCCTCTTATATACGAGGTCGCCCTTTAGCTCTACTATCGCTTCCGCACACTGTATTATCATAAATGCTTCTTCTAAAAGCGCGTAATATAGAAAAAATTTTATGTTAACAGCGGAAATAGAAGAGTGAGCGAAAATGGCGAGAAAAGTTTTGATAATTGGAGGAGGTGTTGCGGGGACATACACATTAGAAGCATTATTCAAAAAGGGAGCGGAAGTACTCAAGCAGTTTGACATAACGCTGGTAAAGAAGGAGAAGAGCGGTACCGACTCTATTTGTGCGGTACCTTTTGCATTACAAGGGGTTTTTAATATGGCAGACGTCACAGGGCTAGAGGCACCGGAGGCATTCATTGGTAAGGGCATTGATTACCGAACGGAGACAGAAGCTACGAGCATTGATTTAGATGGCAGTACCGTGTGTCTTAGCACAGGCGATAAAATAACCTATGAGTCTTTAGTGATTGCGACCGGAAGAAAGCCACGTATCCCCGCAATAGAAGGAACAGACCTGCAAGGCGTTTACACTATGAGCACAGTGAAAGATGGAGAGCTGATAGCAGCTGCTATGAACGATCCAAGAGCGAAGAATACGGTTGTTATCGGTGGTGGTACGATTGGACTGCAAGTAGCACTTGCATTTGTGAAACATGGATTGAAGACAACGGTTGTGATTGGGAATCCAATACCGCTATCCGGTACCTTAGACCCGGATATAAGTCAGTTGGTAAAAGAAAAGCTGGAGAAGGATGGGATTGAATTTGCCATAGGAAAACGCGTTGATTCTATAAACGGAGACGGGTCAAAGGTGAAATCAGTGGTGATAGAAGGCGATGAAATTCCTGCGGATATAGTTGTGATTGCCAAGGGGATGCTTCCAAATTCAGGTTTGGCCGAGAAGGCAGGTATAGAAATAGGCGAGACTGGCGGAATTGTGACAGACCAATTTTTACATGTTAAGAAAGAAGGCAAATATATGCGTAATGTGTATGCGATTGGAGACTGCGTAGAATGCGTGGATGCCATTACACTCCGTCCAAGACTGAGCCAGTTAGCTTCTTCCGCTTTGGTACAGGCAAAGGTAATTGCAAATAATTTAACAGGTATTACTTACTCGCTTGAACCCTCTTTGAGCCCCGCTATCGCAAGCATTTCTGATTTGCAAGTTGGTTCGGTGGGACTTACAACTGCGATTGCCGCGCGATACGGGATAAAAGTAACAAGTGGTAAAAAAGAGAAGCCGACAAAAGCGAAATTCTGCAGTGGGCGGAAGTCAATGGCGGTGAAACTGCTTTTCGATGCCTATACGGAGAAGTTGATAGGAGCACAGTTGATTTCAGAGGAAATGGTTGCAGATAGGATAGACGGGCTCTGTAATGTTATAAGGACCGGAATGACGGCAAAGGAATTGAGCAGGATGGAGAAGTGCTTTGATCCTTATGTTTCATTGCATCGTGATGTGATGGTAGATGCAGCGGAAATTGCGGTGGATAAGATGGTAAAGGAAAAGGAGTAGGAAACATCGAGAAAAACCACGAGATTTTACAAGACACTTTTTCTTTTTACAAAAGAAAACCTGTGCTAAAAGAAAAACCAAAAATAACGTTTTTAGTCAAGGTTTTTACCGAAGGTAAAAAAGTTGTTGGTAAAGCTTTTCTTTCGAACCGCGAAGCGTTTTGATCAAACTTTCTTAAAGTTTGATAGAAAAGGTTTGTGGAAATCCGTGTAATCTTGTGGTTATAAAAAGGAGCTAAACAAATACGAAACTAATAGAGTTGTTAATACGCACTCATTTAGGAAATAGATGTGTTAGGAGAATGATAAATGCTCGGCGGATTGTTTAATCGTAAGGAACAGGAAAAAAAAATCGAATTACTGCAAACGCGTATAAACGAGCTCGAAAATGAGAATAAATCGTTATCTGAACGCTTATCAAAGCAGGCAGTACGTGCAAAAAAAGCGTTATCTGAGAAGCAGGTGGCTGACCTGGCATTGAAAAGAGCAGAGGAACGGATAGATACAATCGAGCGTGAACTTAAGAACTTGAAAGAGGAAGAGGATGCACAACCAAGCGTAAGAGATGCGGTAACATTAACGGCCGAGCGAGCTTCTGACCTGCTATTCCAAATTAGTTCGCTCAGGTCAAGAAATGATGACCTACTCACGGTTTATCTGCGGCCGGAAGAGACAGTCAACGACCTCGACGGCTGTGAACTAGATAACTCGGTCAAATACATGATGGCTAGGATCGAGTCGCCGACTGGCATAGCACTCTTCTATGATCTGAAAAGTACGGGCATGGTGCCGCAGATAGTGGTACCGCCATTTATGATACCCGAATCGCGGTGGAAACTGGATTATACATTTGATACCACGCAGTTGCAGGCGATATTAGATTTTAACCATCTCATTTGCATCGTATTGGCACACGCAGGTGAGACGTTTATCGTGATATCTGACCGAGAGAGAGTTATAGAGTACAAGATAGTTCGCAGCAGTGTAAAGGAGAAACACACGAAAGGTGGAATGAGTCAGCGTAGATTCGAACGACTTCGAGATGAGGACATCCGGCATCATGGAGAGAAGGCACGATCCGCATTTGAGGCGCTGATAGCGGGATATAAAAGCGAACTCAAATTGGTGGTTGCCAGTGGTGAGCATAACCTGATCAAGATGATCACACAGGACAACGATTTTCCACTACTTCTCAGAAGCATAGACCCAAAAGCAGTATTAGAGAAACAGAACATTGATAAGATACGGGTACTGGCACGGTCTTCGCGATGGTATGTGCTGTGAGTAAAAGCAGAGTTTAGCTAACCACAAGTTGTGGAATCTCGTGGTTCTTAAGATTAGCTATACAAATACTCGCTGGATAATTCGACAGTGCCGCGCCAAGTATCTTTATCCGCCTTCCGTAGCCCTTTTGCTTATATAAGTGCGTCAGTAATCGCAAAAAACATCTTCCAACTCGTTATAACAGTCTTCGCACAACAGTTTTTCACCAAATAGCTTTAGATCTTCCGTTTCTATTCCACATATCTCGCATTCAAACATTTTCTTCTTCACCTCCTCGATTTGATCTTTCATCTATAATACCCCTTATTATATATAACGTTAAGCTTTTGCTAACCCCATACATAGCTAGGTGCGCATTAACGTGTGGAACTCATAAATCATAAGCACCAAATCCTAAATTTCAAGAACATGCTTGCTTTCTATTTATACTTCCGGGGGATCAGCCGCAACAGAGGTTTCATGAGTTCGCCCAGAAGAAGTACCGCCGCCGCAGCTACCAAACACAGCGCCCACTGTTCCAACGTGAGGAAGGATGTATTGAATACCTCTCGCAGTATTCTGAGCTCGGTGATAAGGAGCATGCCCACGATAGCCCACAGGAACGAGAGCCAGAGTTTATAGTTGGACAACGTTTCCCGGTGGAAGATGCTTTTATCCGGATAGCGAAGGTTAAGTGCCGCCGCGATGAGTGCGCATGCGAAAGCCGTAAGAGCCATAGTCTGTGCCACGACGGTCGAGCCATATCTGGACATCGCGAATTGACGGATCGCCAGCGCGGCAGCGGCCATAAACAGACCCGCAAGCGAGATCTGGATACCGGACCTGAGATCAATAATTGATTGTCTGGCAGGACGGGGCTTGCGCTGCATTAGCCCCGGCGTGGCGGTATCTGTACCAAGTGCCGCTCCGATTGGTGCCAAACTACCGAAGTGAACCCATATTACCTGCCAGGGGTTGAATAGGGCCACGTTAGCAATAATCCCCGCAACGAGAAATCCAAGTATAAAGCCCACCAGGTTGGACATCTGCAGGCGAATGAACTTCATCAGGTTGTCATAGATAATGCGTCCCTCTTCGACCGCGTTGACTATGGTGTTAAAGTTATCGTCTGCCAGGACCATATCAGCCGCTTCCTTGGCGACGTCCGTACCCGCAACCCCCATCGCGACACCGATATTTGCGGTCTTTAATGC
>CBDAFQ010000094.1:0-15546 GCA_965195275.1 uncultured ANME-1 euryarchaeote
TCGTACGCTATCACCTGAGTCCCATCGTAGTCAAGCCAATCAATCAGCATGCCACCAGTGAAAGACTGTGCTTTCACATTTGTTGATTACCTGTTTAACTGCCCATTTGATCTTTTTGTCTGTTAGCTTCACCATAAGTTGAGGTGCAGCTTCTTGACGAAATAATTTCGGGACTCTACAATACAGTTAGTCTACAATCAAAAATGATTGAAAAATCAAAAAATAAACAAGCCGCACTGCCAGAAAGCAGCATCTATCTGTGTGCACCGGTAAATGCCCTGGTCGAGGGCATATCTGAGGAGAATATTACGTTTGCCGAGATAAAAAAACACGGCGATTTCGGCATGGGCACGTTTAACGATTTAGATGGTGAAATGGTCATGCTTGACGGAAATGTTTACCAGATCACAGCCGAGGGAAAGGTCGTTGCAATCGGCGATGATGTCTTAACGCCTTTTGCCTGCGTCACGTTCTACAAGCCTCTGAGCCATGATGAGATTACGTCTGAAATGAATTACGAGGATTTCCTTGCTTTTATCAACCGTCTTCTTCCCTCACCTAATCTGTTTTACGCAATCAGGATTGATGGCTGGTTTTCGCACGTCAAAGCCCGCTCTGTTCCCAAGCAGAAAAATTATCTGCCCCTGGCTGAAGCAACCAAGGAGCAGTCTATCTTCAGCTTCTCGGATGTGGAAGGAACTGTTGCCGGATTTTTCACGCCTGCGTTTGTGCCATCCGTGAGCGTTCCCGGGTTTCATTTGCATTTCCTCTCTTCCGACCGGAACCACGGAGGTCATGTGCTGGAATGCCGGCCGCGAAATGTGCGCATTGGCGTCCAGTTTATCAGCAAGCTCGAGCTTTCACTGCCGATGCGCCTCGATTATTTAACCGAGGATTTCAAACGCGATGTTAAGCAGGACCTGGAAAAGGCGGAAAAATAAAATCCATGTGTTTGCTTAGCTAACCACAAGATTACACAGATTTTCACTAGAAACCTTCTCTTAAAAAGAAAAGCTTTAGAGAATGGGGACACAAGGTTCTTATTTTTTTCCTAAAAGTACATCAGTCAGCTCCTTTGGCTGAGTAACCATACATTTATGGGATGTATTTAATTCAAAATAACTCCAATTATCTTGCTTAGCTCTATCAAATACACTTTTGAAGGCGCCTTCGCCAACTTCAAGGAATTCGCTACGTTTACAATGAATATATGTTTTGGGTATTCTTTTGATTTTCCCCTCATCAAAATATAGAGGCTCGACAAAAGGTTTAAGCGGTTCTAAACCATATTTAGCAGGATCAAAAAAGTCATATAGTGCTTTTCCATTTTCAGGAACTACGGAATCAACATATATTAAGCGGTCTATTTTCTCGGGCATCCTATCAGCAATGCCTGTAATAACTATTCCTCCATAACTATGTCCGACTAGAATAACATTATTTATGTCTTCATTCTCTATTAAGCTACATACTTCAGAAATATGATCACTTAAATTAGAGTTCTCTGGTCTAGATGATGTAGGACAAAAAACATGGTGGCCATGCTCTTGAAGCAGAGGAAATACTTGGCTCCAAACATGTCCGTCACTTCGACCCCCATGCACTAAAACGTAATTTGCCACGACAAACCCCTCCTCCTATCTTTTCGTTCCCATTTTCTTTTTTTCCCTTTTTCATTGTATATAAAGTATAACTTCTACATATTTAATTTAGGACGCAGATTTACACGGATTTACACTGATTTAATTTCTTCTGCGTTAATCTGCGTTAATCTGTGTCAACAATTTATTTTCTTGTCCTGTGTTGCGCTCATTCAAAATCTCTTAGAATCTTGTAGTTCTACTGCAAGTTGATGAGACGCGCCAAAATCTTGTTCTGGTTGAACATGAATGTCAATGACAGAAGAGATATTACTTTTTCGTGCTTTTTCCAGTGCGCTTGCTATTTCTGACGTTCTGCTAACTGCGATACCGTTTAAACCGTATGCCTCGGCGATTTTTGAAAAGTCAGGAAATTCACCAAGATAGACAGACGAGCATCTTCCATACACCTCTTTTTGCCATTGTCTGACCATACCTAAATAATGATTATTACAGATGACAGTAATCACCTTAAGGTTTTCCTGTGCAAGAACAGCTAACTCTTCCAAGGTCATTTGAAACGAGCCATCACCATCAATATTGATAACTTCTGAGTCTGGTTTCGCAACCTTGGCACCTATTGCGGCTGGCAATCCAAAACCCATTGTTCCTTCTCCACCACTTGTAATAAATGTTCTCGGGTATTTCCGTGGTATGAACTTTTGAGCCATCATCTGGTGACACCCAATACCTGTTACAATAATGTCTTCATCGTTAACAAACTTTCTCAGCTCGTAAAATACCCTTCTGTAATCTATGGGGTGTGTATCGTAATCCAATTTTTCACTATACCCCTCTCTCAATTCTTTTAATTGCCTTATCCAGTTGAACTCCTTATTTTTTATTTTTAAGAGCTTCAATTCAATTATCTTTAGTAATTCAGATAGAACAAGCCTTGCGTCACCCACGATAGCCAAATCAGCTTTTTTATTCCTGTTTATTTCCGTAGGGTCTACATCAATGTGTATCACCGTAGCTCCTTTTGCAAATTCTTCGGGGTCCGCAGCGGTTCTATTGGAAAATCGGCACCCGACAGCTAATAAAAGGTCTGCTTTTTCTATCGCATAGTTCGCAATTTCTGTTCCATACATGCCTGCCATTCCAAGCGATAAAGGATGATTATCAGGAAATGCACTTGAGCCCATTAGTGTATTCGCAACGGGGATTTTCAAGCGGTCTGCCAAACTCGCCACTTCCCTGCTTGCATTAGCCCACAGAACACCTCCGCCAATTAGCATAACGGGTCTTTCTGCCTGTAATAAAAGAGAAGCAGCTTTTTTTAATTCCTCGCTTTGCCCGGTAAATCTTGGTTCAGGCATCGGAACTTTTTTGGGAAAACTTTCAGTACATTTCCCTTCCTGTGCATCCTTTGTCAGATCAATATAAACCGGACCTGGTCTCCCCTCTGTGGCTAATCTAAATGCTTCATTGAATACAGGAAATATTTCGTTCGCATCGGTAATCTGAAAATCTTTCTTGCATGTATGTAATGCTATATCTACCATATCAGCTTCTTGAAATGCTTCGTGCCCAATTAATTTAAATGGAACCTGTCCTGCCATAGCTATGATGGGGGATGAATCCATGAAAGCGGTTAACATACCAGTTACTAAATTACTGGCACCAGGACCAGAGGTGACAATACAAACCCCTGGATTTCCTGTCGCTCTTGCGAAACCGTCAGCGGCATGAGTTGCTCCTTGCTCATGCCTGACAAGAATGTTTCTTATTTCTTCAGGATGCTCCAACAGAGCATCAAATGCAGGACCGATACCTACTCCAGGTATACCAAACGTATGCGTTATTTTGTGTTTAATCAATGTTTTAACAATTGCTTCCGCACCATTTTCCTCATCATTCATTTTTTCCTTTCACCTCTCCATTCATTTTTTTTTTACCGTTCAACTATTTTTTTGTCACTATATAAAACTTTAGGTGATGTTAAGTAAACTTTAAAACTACACGGTAATAAAGTGTTATTGGTATTGCTTTAATCCCTATATGCTACCTTTTTTGATTGTACCTTCCCTTGTATTCCTTTATTTCCACATTTTCATTACGATGTCGCCTGGATAGTATGAATATTGTTTAGAGCCGGTATTGGGTACCACGGGAGATTATCCAGGTACCATAAAAATGTACAAAGGACCTGTAATGACGCGATTAATAGCAGAAAGTAAGTTTACTAAATCTAATTATATTTCGCGTGAAGTGAAACTATATTCTAAAGCAGGGCAGGATATCGAATCTCCTGACGCATGTGAAAAAGGAAAACATACGTTCGAATATTCGCTTTACCCACATTCCGGCTCATGGCGAAAAGCTTTTACTTATCGAAGAGGCTGGGAATTAAATAACCCCCTACTCTTTTATGTGATTACTGATTTCCACTCCGGACAGCTACCTCAAGAGAAGAGTTATGTCACGGTTTCTGATAATGTAGTACTTACGGTTATGCGTATGTGTAATGACGCCGATGACGGGGTAGTGCTGCGGCTTTATAACCCTGAGGATGTATCGGGAACGATTACCTTAACTTTGAATACAGAAGCGGTAACGAAAGTCGAGGAGACAAACCTTCTGGGCGATATAATTCGTCCACTGAATACATCGAACCATATTGATTTTACCTGCAACCCTATGGAAATCAAAACATTCAGAGCTTATTTGAACTTTTGACCGAAAGTTTTTTTTTGACAACCATCTATCTTTCCATAGATACCTTCTTCTCAGCTCCAATATCCATTAATGTTGATTAGTATCCATTCAGTATAACTATAAGTTTTACCTTATATGTGGAATTATTATGTTTTGAATTAAAACCAGTATATCTTTAGGGAAAAATAGTTATGTGAAAAATATCTAAATTCTTAGAAAGAATTGTGAGGTGAAAATGAAAGGCTTGGAAGAAGAAGGGGGCTTTTTCATCAACTATGATCAAGTCGTATCGAACACCACGCATGGCGATAAAATAGGACGATTGCGGCGCGATACACTGTCAATACTCGAACACGCGGTTAAATCCGTTGACCCGTACAAACTAGTAACGGCAAATGTCAAGCTTGAAGACGAGATACTGAAAGTCTCAGGCACAAAAAAGAAGGAGGGGATAGAGATAAAGCTTGATAAAATAGGAAAAAAGAGGATTGTCGCTTTCGGTAAGGCAAGTTTAGCAATGGCAAGTGCCTTCGCAACAATCGTGGATATAGATGAAGGAATCATAGTAATACCGCATGGACAAGGAGGAGAGCGACCTCAGGGCATGGATATAATCGAAGCAGAGCATCCTGTTCCAGCCCAGGGTTCTTTGACAGCAGCGAACCGGGTACTTGAAATGGCAGAAAAGAGCACGGAGAATGATTTACTTTTCGCTCTTATCTCGGGTGGTGGTTCCTCTCTACTTGCAAAACCGGTTGATGGAATCACGCTGGAAGAGAAAATCGAGGTCACAAACCAGTTACTCAAATCCGGATGCACCATAAATGAGATGAACACTGTTCGCAAGCATATATCAGCAATAAAGGGCGGGAAACTTGCGGAAGCTGCGAGTCCTGCGACCATAATCGGGTTAATCCTGTCTGATGTGCTTGGAGACCCCGTTGACTTCATTGCATCGGGACCCACTGCACAGGATACAACTACATTTAAACAGGCGCAGGAGGTGCTCGAAAAATATGCGTTATGGACGAGAATACCAGAAAACATGAGATGTGTTATCGAACAAGGAATAGAGCAAGAGGGGGTGACAAAAAAACCGTCCATTAAGGCGCACAATTTCGTTATCGGCAGCAATTACATTGCTTCGCGGGCAGCGCTGGAAAAAGCAGAAACTCTTGGCTATAACTCGCTTCTGCTCACAACGCATCTGGAAGGAGAGAGTAAAGAAGTGGCAAAAGTATTCACTGCACTCATGAAGGATATACGGTCGCATGATACGCCGCTAAGTCCTCCCGCCGCGGTGATCGCTGGTGGCGAGACCACCGTCACAGTCACAGGGAATGGACACGGAGGAAGAAACCAGGAGTTTGCACTCAGTGCTGCTATGACCATGCCTCAGGGTGATGTCGGTGTTGTAATAGCTTCTATGGGCACGGACGGGATAGACGGTATGAGTGATGCTGCGGGCGCAATCGCGGATGGTTTCACGCTAAAACGTGCATCGAAAGCGGAGCTGAACCCGGATACCTATCTACGTAATAATGATTCAAATACATTTTTCGTGAAGCTCAATGACGCCCTTATTACAGGCAGAACAGGGACAAACGTGAATGACGTCCTAGTTATGCTGGTCACATAGGGGCTGTGATGTATGATAAATAAAATACATTTAAATGGGGATTTTGTGAGGTAAAAGAAAAATGACATCTAAAATAAAAGAAATAAAAGGTAGAGAGATTTTAGACTCGCGTGGAAACCCCACGGTAGAAGTAGAAGTGCTTACCGAGAGCGGATTTGGCAGAGCGGGCGTGCCTTCCGGGGCATCTACCGGAAGAAACGAGGCATGGGAGAAAAGAGACGGTGATAAAGGAAGATATGGGGGTAAAGGAGTACGTGAAGCTGTTAAAAGCGTAAATACAGTAATAAAAAAAGAACTGGTAGGAATGGACGCTCTCGAACAGAGAGAAATAGATGAGCGGCTAATAGATCTGGATGGAACGGAAAACAAATCGAACTTAGGTGCAAATTCTATTCTCGGAACTTCTATGGCGGTTTGCAAAGCGGCTGCGAAATCGTCGGAAAAACCTCTCTTTGCTTACATCTGCGAAGATGTCGCGGGAATGAAGCTACAACATGAGCTGCCGGTACCGATAATGAACGTACTAAATGGTGGGGAGCATGCGGGTAACGATTTGAGCATACAGGAGTTTCTTATCCTACCTTTTGGTTTTGACAGGTTCAGTGATAGTTTGAGGGCGGGTGCGGAGACTTATCACGCACTTAAAGAAGTGTTAGCGAAAAAGTACGGGAAGATAGCTACGAACGTTGGTGATGAAGGTGGCTATGCACCGCCAATGAGCAGGACGGAGGATGCACTCGAGGCGATGACAGAAGCGATAAGAGAAGCAGGTTATTCTGAGAGCGAAATACGTCTGGGTCTGGATGCCGCTGCTTCTACTTTCTTCAACGCGAAAACACAAAAGTACGTGATTGATGGTATAGAGAAAGAAGGTTCTGAACTGATTGACTTCTATCAAGCCCTTGTGGATAAATACCCGATAGAATCAATAGAAGACCCTTTTGACGAGGAATCATTCGAGTTATTTGCGGAACTCACCGTGAAGATGCCGCGGGAAATAATTATAGGTGATGACCTTTTCGTGACAAATGTCAAGCGACTAAGGGAGGGGATAAACAAAAAAGCGGCAAATGCCATTCTGCTAAAAGTAAATCAAATAGGCTCTGTTTCGGAAACGCTGGATACCATTAGATTAGCTTCTGAAAACGGATATAAGAAAGTAGTCAGCCACAGATCTGGCGAAACCGAGGATACGTTTATCGCTGATTTAGCCGTGGCGGTAAACGCGGAGATAATAAAGACTGGCGCCCCTGCAAGAGGCGAGAGGACTTGCAAATACAATCATTTGTTGAGGATAGAGGAGCAATTGGGCGAGAAGGCGAGAATCAGGAAGTTTTTGAAGGTGTAAACTAACAAAAACCGGAGTGTGAAATATGGCAAAAGAAAGTTTTTTGGAAGAAAAGGATACGATTTACCTTGTACCAAACGCGCATTTCGATGCACTCTGGGTCTTCACGAAGGAGGAACATTTATACATCAATCTGATGCTCGTTCTGAAGGAGGTGGCTGAGCTTGTTGAAAAGACCGATTTCAAGTTCCTGGTAGAGCAAACCTATCTGCTGGAGGAGATGGAGAAGAGATGTCCGGAATTATTCACAAAAATCGCGCGGCACATAACAAATGGCGACATAGAGATTGCAGACGGGGAATACGTGATGGCCGATACAATGCTTCCGGAAGGAGAAACGTTGATAAGAGAAATCATGGATGGTAAGAGATACGCGAAGAAGAAATTCGGGGTTGATGTTCCGGTAATGTGGCAGGCAGACAGCTTTGGGTTGAATGCTCAGCTACCGCAGATATACAAGAAATCGGGATATCGATATGTTGCATTCAGAAGAGGGGTGTCAAAGAGAAAGCCATCGGAATTCCTCTGGGAAGGTCTGGATGGAACGAGGATTTTAACTCACTGGATGTCCTTAGGAACCAGGGCAGGATTGTACTTGACATTGACAAAGCTGGAAGAAAGCTATGAGAAACTCAAGGAACTGGCGACAACTTCTCACATCTTGATGCCCTCCGGTGATGAAGTCACGGTGCCACAGCCGCAAATGCCGGATGCTGTGCGAGAGTGGAATGATAAGAATGGTAAAGTAGCGACGATGAAGATTGCAACATCATGCGAATTCTTTGAAGCACTGGAAAAGGAAGCAGAAGCAAAGGTCTTTGAGTTTGAAGTCAGGAAGGGCGAGATGTATTCGGGGAAGTATTCAGAAGTATTTCCAAGTTGCTGCTCAAGCAGGATGTGGTTAAAACAAGCGCTTCGCGACTACGAGAGTTGGTTGTTGTTTTGCGAGCATTGGGGAACAATATCCTTCCTTCTTAATGGCTACTATCCGTTTGATGAGTTTGGAAGTTGCTGGCGTAAAATTTTGTTCCTCGCATTTCATGATGTAATTCCTGGAACCGGGATGGACAGAGGTTACGAGGAGGTGAAGCAATACCTGAGCTATCTCAAGACCACGCTGTCTCCTCTCTGCCATAGCACATTCTCTAAAATAACAGAGAAAGAAGCAGAGGGCGGAGTCGAAAGTGGAGATATAATAGTATTTAACTCGCTGTCGTGGGAAGTGCGGAACTGGGTAGAGATGGAGTTGAATTTTAAAGAAGGTGATGTAGAAGCGATTAAAGGATTAAAGAGTGGAAAAGAGGAGATAGATGTGGAGGTTATAAAGTTTGCGAGATATGAAGATGACTCAGTGAAATATGCGCGAATAGGATTTGTTCCTACGGTTCCTGCTATGGGCTATAAGACGTATAAAATCATTGAGCATGAGCCAAAACGGCATCCTTATGACCCGAATTTCATTATGATAAGAGGAAACACCGTAGAAAACAGATTCTTTGGGGTTGAGATTAATTCCGATACAGGATTGATAGACGTGATTCAAAAGGAGGATGGAGGTAAGAGGGAGAAGATTTGCACGGCGAATGAACTCGTGCTGGAACAAGAAATCGGCGACCTTTACCACCACTGGCAAAGATTGAAGATTCCTTTGAAAACAGAAACTGGAGAGGGCGTGTATTTTGGCTCCTTCCGGGTAGAAAACTTCTGGATAGCTAAAAGTCCCCTTAGACGTGTTATCAACGTCGAGACAAATTATTTCTCTCTTCGCTGGCCGTACAGATTGAAGGAGGAGATAGAGCCAATTATGTGGCGGCATAAATTCATGATGTGCACGAAGAAAATAATAGTTTATCGGGACATTCCGAGAATAGATTTCGTTACGGAAATAGAGGATAAGCACCCGAAGGCACGAATCAGAGTCAGGTTCTCCACGGACATAAAATCCGCGGATTATTCCTGCGGTAGTCAATTTGGCGTTGTCTCTCGACCAACCGACCAGTGTTACTATAAGCCAGAACCCGGAGTGGAGTGGGAGGAAGAACCCAGTGGTATATTTCCCTCGCTGAAGTGGCTTGATTATTCTGATGGAAAGAAGGGCTTAACGGTGATCCACAAGGGGATACCGGAAAACGAGGTAAGAGACGGGGACGTCTATTTAACAGTGCTAAGAAGCGTGTCAATGCTGTCCTCGGATGGTATTTCGGGTCCTGCAATACCTGTTCCGGATGCAAGGGAGTTGAACAAACGATACGAGTTCAGATATTCTGTTTACCCGCATGAAGGAGATTGGCGAGAGGCTTCGTCATACAAGCATGCAATTGAGTTCAACACGGATTTGGATACTTTACAGTTACCGAAGGGCATGAAACTGCCTTTGAATCGCTCTTTTTTGAAAATAGACCCGGAAAGTGTGGTTTTATCCGCGCTGAAGCGGGCGGAGGATGGAGATGGCGTAATTCTGAGATTCTATGAAACGAAGGGAGAAGAGACGGATGCGGAAATAACACTGTTTAGAGAGCCAAAAGCGGTCAAGGTTGTGAACCTGCTGGAGGAAGAGGACGAAGGAGTAAAGAAAGAGTTGAAAAGTGAGTGTGAAAGAATAGAGCTGACATTGAAACCGTTTGAGATAGTTACTTTGAAGGTGGAAATATAAAATTAGCAAGACGCTTCAATAGCATTCAGCATATCGGCTTGCACTTCCTCGTTCGCCACCACACATATCACAATTGTCCGCCTCTTTGGGTGGGTCAAAGAGAGAATGGGAGACGGCCCCGCAATTGCGGCATATCCAACGTCCATCCAGCCGAGCCATGAGTGTCACAGTCGAAACTTTGATATAGAGCACACCACACACGGATTTACCATCCTCTGTTAGAACTCTTTCCAGAGCATTTGCTTGATTGCAAAGTTCCGTAGTGTCGCTCATTCAGTCGCCAACGGTGCTCCACAGGAATCCACATCAAGTTTAGCTCATCCAGTACAATCCCTAGCGTTCTGATTGCACGAGTCAGGACGGAAGTATATGCGATCAAAATCAAATCCTTCTGTTTTAAGCTGCTTCCCTGCCCGATGGGCTTCTTCTATTCCACGTGCGGACAGGTCAACATCTGTCCAGCCGGTGAAACGGTTTTCCTGATTCCATATCTGGCAATCAAACCAAGCTGAGTGGCAAAAACACCTATTTTCGCCTGACTGGCAATCTTGAATAGATGCTCTGGATCACTATTATCCCGATGAATTCCTTCTCCTCCTATTATCTCCCATGACTTTGTGATTAGTAGCTTCAGGCGACTCTCTTTTGCTTTGGATAGTTGTTAGATACATAAATAAGTTCCCCCTAAAAAATCGTTTTTTGCAAAACCAAATCTTTTCATTTTAGGGCAAGGTTTTTATATCCCTAACTTTGGATAGAATAAGAATAGGTGGAAAAAGAAATGAAACTGTGCAAAGTTGAGCCCGAGGTAAAAGTAAGGGCAGAAAAAATAGAGGATGGCTTTGGAGTCAAAAGCCACCTGGAGGGGATAGACATTGCAGCCACTGAACGAGATTTTTATCGACAAAGTAGAATTGTTAGAATAGAAAGGATTAAGAGGAAAGAGGAAATAAGTAATAAAATAGGTGGAGAGAAAAAATGAAACGAGTAGCGATAAACGGATTTGGCAGGATTGGTAAGCTGGTTTTTCGTGCTGGTATCAATAACCATGAAATTGATTTCGTTGCAATAAACGACCTGACGGATACAAGAACATTAGCACATCTGCTAAAATACGATTCTGTGCATGAAACCTTTAAGGGTGAGGTCGGATATGACGACGACCATCTTATTGTTAATGGCAATAAGATTGCAGTTTATAGTATGAAAGATCCGGAACTGCTGCCCTGGAAAGAATTAGAGATAGATGTTGTGGTTGAATCAACCGGACGTTTCACAGATAGGGGAGGGGCTTCAAAGCATTTAAAAGCAGGTGCAAAAAAAGTGCTGCTAAGTGCACCTGGAAAGAATCCGGATATTACAATTGTTAAAGGTGTTAATGAACATCTTTATGATAAGAGTAAACATCACATAATCAGCAATGCATCATGCACTACAAACTGCTTGGCTCCTATTGTTAAAGTTCTTAACGATAATTTCGGCATTGATGTCGGTTTTATGGTAACTGTGCATGCATATACTGCTGACCAACGTATTGTAGATGGACCGCATAAGGATTTAAGACGTGCACGCTCGGCCGCATTATCAATTGTGCCTACAACCACGGGAGCGGCAAAAGCAGTTGCAGAAGTAATCCCTGCGTTAAAAGGTAAAATAGATGGTATGGCAATGCGTGTCCCGGTCGCAGATGGCTCTATCGTGGATTTTGTATGTGAACTTGAAAAGAAACCAAGCATAGCAGAAATAAATCAAGTGTTCAAAACCATTTCACAGCATGAGCTTAAAGGCATTATAGAATATAGTGAAGATTCGCTTGTTTCCGCAGACATAATTGGCAACCCTCATTCAGCTATCTTTGACAGTCAGCTCACAAGAACACTCCCTATACCAGAACGCGAAATGGTAGAAATAGTTGGATGGTATGACAATGAATGGGGTTATAGCAACAGAGTGGTGGATGTTATGCAGATTCTATGAGAGAGAGCGCGCGAGAGAAAATGAGTGAAGAGTTAGAAGATTTCCTGACGATAGATGATTTTGACGTAGAAGGAAAAACGGTGCTCTTTAGGGGTGATTTAAACTCGCTTGTTATCAACGGAAGAGTGCAGATGAAGGAGCGGATAGAAGAGAATGCGAAAACGATACGTGAACTTTCAGAGAGAAAAGCGAAGGTTGTTGTGCTCGCTCATCAAGGTCGTGCCGGTGATGCACATTTTCTGTCTTTGGAGCAGCATGCGCAACTGCTTGGGAATCTTGTGGATTTGAAATATGTTGATGATATAATAGGGCCTGCAGCAAGAGAGGCGATAAAAAATCTGGCTAATGGCGATGTTTTACTGCTTGACAACATAAGAATACTTGCAGAAGAAACGCTGGACAGAACACCAGAAGAGCATGCGCAATCTATGTTCGTAACAAGACTTGCCCCTCTTGCGGATATTTACATCAATGATGCTTTCTCGGTGGCTCACAGGTCGCATGCATCGGTGGTTGGCTTTCCAAAGGTACTGGATGCGGGGATAGGACGATTAATGGAGCATGAGTTGAGAGCTCTGGAAAGAGCAGTTGACAACATAGAAAGACCTTGTGTTTACGTTCTCGGCGGTGCGAAACCCCCAGAAGTGTTTGATATAATGGAGTTTGCATTGGAGAGAGGGGTAGATAGCATACTCACAGCAGGTAGAATCGGCAATCTATTTTTATACGCAAAGGGGCAAATTCCGCTGAAAGTGGATAAGGGCCTTTTTGGTAGTGTGGATAGAGCAAGACGGATTGCGGAACAAGGGGGTAAAAGAATAAAGTATCCCTGGGACGTTGCGATTGAAGTGGACGGTAAGCGAGAAGAAATTCCGCTTGATGAAGTAAAACCAAACGAGCCAATATACGATATAGGCGAGGAAACGTGTGAGAAATACGAACAGATAATAAAAGATGCGCGGACGGTGATAATGAAAGGACCTGCGGGGGTATTCGAGAAAGAAGGATTTGCGAAAGGGACGAAAAGGATTCTTAAAGCTATTTCTGACTCTGATGCTTTCTCGCTACTCGGCGGAGGACATACATCTGCAGCGATAAGCGAACTGGGAATGGATAAATGTGATCATGTCCATGTTAGTCTTGCGGGTGGGGCATTCTTAAGGTATCTTTTAGGGAAGCCTCTGCCGGGGATAGAGGTATTAAAGAAACAATGATCGAGATTTTAGGAAATTGTTTCCACTCGGTTTTTACAAGAAAGCATAATATCCAACTAAAATCAAATCCGTGTAAATCATCGTAAAGTGGCATCTGAAGAGGTAGAATAAACAGGTAGAGGTTATGCTTTATATATACAAAAAGATCTAATTTCTTAGGGGAAGATCCTTCTCCCCCTAGCGTCTAGGTAATCAAAAAGGAGGCAAAACATGAAATATATAAAGTGGTTTGAAGAGGTTGGAATAGGAGATGTAGCTCTTGTTGGCGGCAAGAATGCATCTCTTGGTGAGATGATAACTAATCTGGGGAAAAAGGGCGTGAACGTTCCTTCCGGATTCGCCATTACGGCTGATGCCTACAAATACCTGATAGAAGAAACGGGGATAAAGGATAAAATCAGGGATACGCTGGCGGATTTGGATACGAGCGATATGGTGAATTTAGCCGAGCGTGGTAGTAAAATAAGAGGAATGATAACAAATGCACAAATCCCGGCGGATTTGGAGGAAGAGATAAGAGCCGCTTACAGAGAGATGGAGAATAGATATGGAGAAGGGGTTGACGTAGCGGTGAGAAGCAGCGCAACCGCAGAAGACCTCCCTACTGCTTCTTTCGCGGGTCAGCAAGACACGTATCTAAATGTGAGGGGAGAAGACGAACTGGTGGGAAAGGTTATGGACTGTTTTGCTTCTTTATTCACTAACAGGGCAATATCGTACCGTGTGGATGAAGGATTTGATCACCTCAGCGTCTATCTCTCGGCCGGCGTGCAGAAGATGGTTCGCTCTGATTTGGCATGCTCGGGAGTTATGTTTTCGTTAGATACGGATTCGGGTTTCAGAGATGTGGTTTACATAACGGGGGCATACGGCTTAGGAGAATACGTCGTGCAGGGGACTGTAAATCCCGACCAGTTTTATGTGTTCAAACCGACC
Source organism: uncultured ANME-1 euryarchaeote (assembly GCA_965195275.1). Lineage (GTDB taxonomy): Archaea > Halobacteriota > Syntropharchaeia > Alkanophagales > Methanospirareceae > Methanophaga. Next base: position 14,066 of record CBDAFQ010000094.1, read on the forward strand.
TTAAAAGAGGGCTTTAAACCGATAGTGGAGAAGAAGCTGGAGGCGAAGAGAAAGAAGCTGGTTTATAATGAGAAAGGAACAGGAACAGAGGAAAAGGAAGTCGCAGAAAAAGACCGGGAAAGGTTTGTGTTGACTGACGATGAGGTGCTCACTCTTGCAAGGTGGGCTTGCACGATAGAAGAGCATTATGATAAGCCGATGGATATAGAATGGGCAAAGGATGGGAGAACCAATGAACTCTTCATCGTTCAAGCGAGGCCGGAAACAGTGGAATCGCAAAAGGACTTTTCGTTCTACGAGACTTATGTGCTGGAGAAGGAGGGGAAAGTGCTCGTTCAGGGTGAAGCGGTTGGTGCTAAAATCGGATACGGCGAGGTAAATATATTAGCAGATGCAAGTGAAATCGAGAAATTCAAACCAGGACAGGTTCTGGTGACAGAGATGACCGACCCGGATTGGGAGCCGATAATGAAAATAGCGGGTGCAATCGTTACGAACCGCGGAGGAAGAACCTGCCATGCTGCTATCATTTCCCGAGAACTTGGAATTCCATGCGTTATCGGGACAGATAACGGGACAAGCAATTTAAAAGACGTAAAGGATGTCACGGTAGATTGTTCACAAGGCATGGGGCGGATATTCGACGGTAAATTGAAATACCACGTGGATAAAGTGCCGCTGCACAAACTACCAAGACCTCACACCAAGATAATGATGAATATGGGTGTTCCGGGAAACGCGTTTATTCAAGGTCAAATTCCGAATGATGGCGTGGGTTTAGCTCGCGAGGAGTTCATTATTAATTCCTATATCGGCATACATCCTCTGGCGCTGATAGACTACAAGGACTTAAAGAAAAGAGCAATGTCAAAGGATTATGAAACTAGAAAGGGACGTAGGAGAAAAGAGGAATCGGCAGCGTCAGAAGAAGAGAAGAAGATAGCAGAGGTAATTAAAGAGATAGACGATAAAAGTAGGGGGTATGTGGATAAGACGGAATTTTTCGTGGACCAATTAGCGAGTGGTATAGGAAAGATAGCAGCGGGATTTTATCCTAATGACGTGATAGTGCGGTTTTCTGATTTCAAGTCAAATGAGTATGCAAATCTAACAGGGGGATTTCTTTACGAACCTGTAGAGGACAATCCGATGATAGGTTGGAGAGGTGCATCTCGTTATTATAACGAGAAATTTAAGCCTGCATTTGGATTAGAATGCAATGCGATGCTGAAAGTGAGAAATGAGATGGGATTGACCAACGTTAAGGTGATGATTCCGTTTTGCAGAACGCCGGAAGAAGGGAGAAAGGTAATAGAAACAATGGCTGAGTTCGGATTGAAACAGGGCGAAAATGGACTGGAAGTGTACGTGATGTGTGAGATCCCCTCGAATGTCATTTTAGCGGACCAATATGCGGATTTGTTTGACGGGTTCAGCATAGGGTCGAACGACCTGACACAATTGACACTTGGTCTGGATCG
>CBDAFQ010000095.1:0-12124 GCA_965195275.1 uncultured ANME-1 euryarchaeote
ATGGCCTGTACTGTAGGATCCACATTATTTTTATTATCTGGAACCATATATTTGCTCACTAGGTAAAATAATCGCTTTCATACTATATAAAATGTGTCAATAGTTGGGATGTCAACCTCTTATCCGAACACGCATGCATTCACCTACTACTCCCTATGCTATGGCCAATTGCTCCAGAAGAAATTAAGAATACACTAGGTATGAAATATGCTAATTATACAGTTAATAATGATATACCCGAAGCAAAGCTCGCCAGAAAATTTCTTGAACTCGTAGTAGGCCTAACTTATATACCCGATCAACTTAAAAGCGCTGAAATAGAAACTGCAATAGATAATTTATTACAAGCTCATCGAGGCATTGATAATTTTTACACGGAACCGCCTTTTGCTCGCGCTCTTAAAATTTTAATCGGTGATACTGGATCTGTTCCAAGACAATTGAGGAATTATTATGTTTTTTCTCTTGTAGAAGTTTTTTTAACTAATGGAAATGGGGTAGCAGTGAACGCTCAGCCTATCTATAGTGAATTAATAAAAAGATTTGATTCAACTCAAGCAATATTAGCTATTCTTTCTTTTAACCAAGAGAAAATTGCAAGTAAGCTACGGGTAGATTTATGTGAAAAAAAGTTTAGGCAGTTGTTGCAAATATTAAAAGTCAAAATTACATCAGATATTGTAAATGACCTAATTTCTGATATAGAAAATTTCCAAAATTCGTTGGACATGTTGCGTGACGATCCAAACCTAAAGGAAAAAGTAAAGGCTCTGTTTAAAATTATTAAGTAAGTGAGGCTCAAAATAAATTCGAGAAATACGAAGAAATGAAAAAGGAAAATATTTTCGTTAACATTTATGCTTTATTCTAACCTTTTGCACGACGGCTGTACTCAGAAAATGTTTTTATAGCATTTAGCTTTTGTTATTGCATATAAAGTATGATGTTCTTTGGTAAAGCTTTCTTTAAACCCTTTAAAAAAGCGTTTACGGAAAAAGCTTCGCTGAAAGAAAGAGTTTACATCACCTTCTCCAGACTCATATCAAACATTTTCTTCGTCTCCCGTGCAAGTGCATCCGGAAGACCCGTAATATCAACATTCAAGAACCCGCGAATAATCACTGATGTAGCCTCCTCCTCGCTCAATCCCCTTGCCATCAAGTATTGAATCTCCACCTCCGCAACCTTACCTATCGCAGCTTCATGAGAAAGGTCGAGGTCTTTTCGTGCCGCTTTGAGCTCTGGAATCGAATTTAGTTCCGCAGTATCAGAAAGTATCAAGCCCCTGCACTCGATATGCCCCTTTGCATTTGCTCCTTCCCCAATGACATCACCACGTGCGATGACCTGCGCATTATCGGTAGCAATCACCCGCGATATGATCTCTGACCTGCTGCCTTCGCCCCGAAGCACCGCCCTCGACCCAGAATCAATCTTTGTATCTCCATGAGCATATATAATTGTCTGGAATGTTGCTCTTGCGTTTCTACCCACGCAATAAGCGGTAGGATACATTTGGAGCGATTTAACAGGTGTCATTAAGATGTAGTTGCTGATAAATGTGCCTTCATCCTCAATCATCACAGCACTTCTCGGTCTGACCTCCATGCCACGGCTCCAGTTGTGTATCATGGTAAAGGTGATCTTCGCACCTTTCTTCACATAAAACTCAGACACGCCAAGATGGAGTGCCGAATTGACCGCATGGGAGACAGAACAACCGGTGATGATATGCAGTTCCGAGTCCTCTTCTGCAATTATGATGTTGTGCACCTTCTGCCCGATTTTATCGGAACTGATGAAGAGACAGGACTGCACCGGCATAGTTACCTTTTTGCCCGCTTCCGACCGGATAAAGTACCCATGTGTCTGCCCTAATTCAACTTCCGCGGTGTATTTATCTTGGTCCACTGGAACTGCCTTCCACAGATACTCTTTTAGCCAATCATGTTCCTTTAATGCATCTGTCGTGCTCATGAGCTCCAAACCAGGATATTTAACCGTTGAAAACACCACGGAACAATCTCGCTGTAAAAACGAACCAGACCGGTCTTTCTCTGTAGGTTCAATGCCTGCATCGAGCAGATCCTGCTGATACTCAGCCGGAAATTCATCCAGTGAGTTTAAAGACTGGTGTTCTTTCCCAGTGATATATTCTCCAATCGCAATGTCCTCGCCTAAAGCAGCTTTTTTCGTCTTTGCACGTTCCGCACGCTCAATCGTCTCTTTCTTCGTCATTCCGCATCTACCTCGTTACTACGAGCACATAACTCTACACATCTTTCAAAACCATTCTCCATGACGTTCTTTGTTATCTCGTCCGGCATTCCAGAGCAGGCTATTCGGCCTCCAAGCATCACGTGTGCACGGTCTGCCTTTATGTGACGCATTATGGACCCGCTATGCGTAATTATAAGCCCTGACTTATCTCTTTTGCTCGGCATCTTGTTCCTATCCAGAAGCTCACTCATTATCTTGCCTATAAGCTCTATGTTCTCGACATCCACGCCTGAGTCTGGTTCGTCGAACATGATGAAGTCAGGTGCTTGTGCGAGCAGTTGCAGTATCTCTGACCTTTTGACTTCTCCGCCTGAAAAGCCAAGGTTCACATCTCTGTTCAAGAAGTCAACCGAGATGTTTAGCCTTTTTGCAAGTGCTATCACATCTTCGTCTATCTCCTCTTCTTTTCTTCCCTGTGCTATGTTCACCATATCACCGAGCTTTACTCCTCTTATCTCTGGGGGATGCTGGAATGACATGCCCATTCCTAACTTCACACGTTCGTTAGTTGGCAAATTGGTTATATCAACGCCTTTGAACGTTATACGTCCTCTTGTGACCTTATAACTGGGAAAACCAAGTAGGGTCATCAGAAGTGTTGTCTTTCCACAGCCATTGGGCCCAAATAATACGTGCACCTCTCCTTCTTCTATATTAAGGCTTAAATCCCTTATTATTCCTTTACCTTCCACTTCCACAGTCAAATCTTTTATTTCTAACATTCGTCACCTCATACTTCTCTTCACAGCACAGCACAGCACAGCACAAAAAGAAAAAAAAGAGGATGATTTAAAGTTTCTTCTTTTTTGCACGGATATTCATTTCACCTCGATCTTCTTCACCTCTTCTATTGCTAGCTTCGGCATCTCTATCCTGAGTACGCCATTCTCGAATGCTGCATCCACATTATCCTTGTCCACCTCCGTGGGCAGCGGTATAGACCGGTAGAACTTTTTATAACGCCTTTCTCTTCGGATGTAGCCTTCTTCCGCCTCTTCCTTTTCCTCCTTCTTCTCCGCGCTGATTTCGAGCGTATCGCCCCTGATATTTATAGATATGTCGCCCTTTTCAACGCCAGGTATATCGGCAGTCACGATAATCTTGCCCTCTTTCTCTTTTATATCCACATAGGGTGCTGCGGTCTCTGCGAGTTCTTCTCCAGTAGCTCCCGGCAGTGCGTGCCGACCAAAATACTCGGGTCCTGTCTCTCCAAACGCTCGGCCTACAAATTCTTCCATTCTTCTTAGCTCTTCAAATGGGTCCCAGATATATCTCCTTCGCCAAACCATTTCTCATCTCGCCTCCTATTTATTATGCACGTTGCATTACGTATATAGTTGTAATAATCAAGAATCTAATTTAATTTTTGGCACTTTTTAAGCAATCTTTACAAATGCCTTTAAGGTAAACCTGGCAGTCTATAACTTTATGTCCCTCTTCTGTTACCATCCCATGCTCAAAGATTGTAGATTCCAGTGCTACATCATACACGCACCCACACTCAATACACTTGAAGTGCGCGTGTGGTTTTGTATCGGCATCGTATCGCACTTCTTTCTCTTCTATTGTCAGCTCTTGGACAATGCCCTTGCTCACAAAAAGTTTTAGACTATTATAAACGGTCGTTTTTGATAGTGTTGGTATCTCTTTTGAAAGTTCATTATGTATCCGCTCAACGGTTGGATGAGTCCTGTGGCTCATCAGATATTCAAGAATCTTCAACCGATGGTATGACGGATGAATACCTTCTTTTTCCAGGTGTGCCCTAAGTTCATCCAGTGACAGCCCAATATCATCACGCATTTAGGTATCTCCTCATAAAACTAACTAAATCGGTTATATAAATATTCCCGACTGAAGTCTATGATGTCGTGTTACTTCATCCATCACCGCTCTTTCATAATAGAAAGACAGTGATGGTAAAAATGGTGCTGTTAAATTTTTCCTTGATTTATATAATTCTGAACGTCAAGTTTAAGTTTGTTTGATAGAAAGGTTTTTTTATACCAAACACAAATATTTAACAGGTGTTCCCTATGATTTCACAAGAAGAGATAAAAGCAGTTTTAGATGAGTACAACCTGAATGAGGTGACCATAGGCGTTCTGGGGTCACATTCCGCATTGGATATATGCAGAGGCGCGAAGGACCTGGGCTTCAGAACGCTGGTAGTGTGCCAGAAGGGCCGGGAGCAAACCTATGCCAGGTATTATCGAACGGAAGACTCGCTTGGTATAGTGGACCGGACAATAATACTGGATAACTTCACTGATATAACAGAGGAACGAGTGCAGAAGGAAATGCGAGAACAGAATGTTATCTTCATACCGCACCGCTCCTTTGAGGTCTACGTAGGCTTCGACCGGATAGAGGATGATTTTCTGCTGCCGCTCTTTGGCACCAGGGGCATACTCCGGGCAGAGGAGCGAGATGCCGATAGGAACCAGTATTATCTGATGGAAAAGGGTGGAATTCCATATCCTAGGACCTATAATAGCCCCGAGGAGATAGACCGTTTGGTTCTGGTAAAAGCACCAGAAGCACAGCGGACGTATGAACGTGCGTTCTTCTTCGCTTCTTCCACTGATGAGTTCTATAAGAGTTCCGAGCAGATGATTCACGCGGGCAAGATAACGGAGGCGGGACTGAAGAAAGCGGTAATCGAAGAGTTCGTTATGGGTACGCAGTCCAACTTCAACTACTTCTATTCGATCTTAGACCAGCGACTGGAACTTTTGGGGACTGATACTAGGAGACAGACCAATTTAGATGGTATTCTCCGCCTTCCAGCATCACAGCAATTAGAAGCATTGAAGTACATAGATGTGAAAGCAATAGAAGCCGGGCACATATCATGCACGGTGAAGGAATCGCTATTAGAGCAGATATTTGATTTAGGCGAGAAATTCGTGCGTGTGGCAAGGCAGGAGTACCCACCAGGGATTATCGGCCCTTTTGCGTTACAGTCCGCGTTCATTCCCGGTCCACCGTCAGAAAAGGCGATTGTATTTGACATCTCCATGCGCGTGCAGGGCTCGCCCGGAACAATGTTCACGCCATATTCGGGCTACTACTACGGCGAGTCACTTTCGGTCGGCAAGCGGGTAGCAATGGAGCTCAAAAAAGCCATACAACATAACAGATTGGAAGAGACGGTTACGTGAAATGATACACCAAAGCGAAATCCATACCATTCTGGACGATTATGACCCAAAAAGGATCACCATAGCCACGATCGGGAGCCATACCGCACTCCAGATACTTAAGGGCGCTAGGGATGAAGGCTTCAAGAATATGGTGATCTGCAAAGAAGGCACAGAAGATGTTTATCGGCAGTTCGGGCTGGCGGATGAAGTACTAACAGTCGGAAATTACAGGCAGGTCCTGGAACGGGAGTTCCAAGAGAGATTGATAGCACAAAACGCCATTCTTATCCCGCATGGCTCATTTGTGGAGTATCTCTCGCCTATCAGGATCGAGAACGAACTCGCTGTACCCATGTTCGGGAATAGAAAGGTTCTGGACTGGGAATCCGATCGCGGTAAGGAACGAGAATGGATGGAACGTGCCGAGCTGAAACTGCCACGAGAATTCAAAGACCCTAAGGATATAGATCGATTAGTAATAGTGAAATTCCCAGGTGCTAAGGGCGGGAAGGGCTATATTCTTGCAAGTAATCCCAATGAGTTTGAACAGAAGCACAAGGAACTGGAACTGAGCGATAAAGAGAAATTCACACTACAGGAGTATGTGATAGGGACCCGATTCTATCCGCACTATTTCTATTCTCCGTTAAAGGATAGGGTGGAACTCCTCAGTATGGACATCCGTTATGAATCCAACATAGATGGCATCGCTCGGCTATCGTATATACTCCGGGATAGTCATCCGGAACCTTCATTTGTGGTTACTGGCAATCTACCGGTCGTAATTAGAGAGTCGCTTCTACCGCGAGTACTGGAAATGGGTCAGAAAGTAATCGAAACATCTCGAGAACTGTTCAGTCCGGGCGTAATCGGTCCTTTCTGCATAGAGACAGTATGCACAGAAGATCTGGAGTTTATCGCATTCGAGATTTCCGCCAGAATTGTCGCGGGCACGAACCTCTACATTAATGGCTCGCCATACTCGCAACTGCTATACCAAGAGCCAATGAGCACAGGTCGGCGAATATCGAGGGAGATAAAAGAGGCGCTTAAGGAACAATCTCTAAGTGAAGTTATATATTGAGTATAAGATTTGAGATACTAAATTAAGTAAAACGAAACGGCAAAATTAAATAAGCAAAGAAAGGTGAGCGTAGTTTATGTCGTTACATTTACAGAATATGCACTTATTAACCGAAAAGGTAATAACTGTAACACAAAAAGGTACGTGTTTTTAAAAAAACGAAAGCTTTAAATACCGTAACACAAGATGGTGCCTAGAGAGTAAAAGATATTAAAGAGAAAAAATATTAAAGAGAAAATATATTAGAGAGAAAAAAGGTGACCGGTAAGAGGGAGAATGGAGGTATTCGGATACCGCGACATAGAGGTGGAAGCGCAGTGAACCAAAACCAAAATGAGCATGAGTAGCGAGACTGGGACAAAAATAAGATTAGGAAGAAAGAAAGTAGAAGAGAGTTATAATAAATTTATCAAAAAGAAGATAAGATATATTATCCTCTTTTTCGTCATAGTTTTAGTTATCGCAGGCATAGCGGTTGCACTTGGCTGCTTCCCACTCAGCGTCTCTGAAGTCTATTCAATTATTTTCCATGGTCTATCAACCCAAACGTTAGGGGATGAGAGTGTTTGGATCCTAAGGATGCCTCGTATAATTTTAGCCATCCTTGTTGGATTTGGGCTTGCTGCTGCGGGTACGATGATGCAAGGTGTTTTAAAAAATCCGCTTGCTAGCCCTTTTACATTGGGTATTGCAGCAGGAGCAGCATTCGGCGCTTCTTTAGCTCTGTTTTTGGCTGAGGGAGCTGTTGTCAGCGAGTATCTCCTTGTCGGATGTTCATTCTTCTTCGCGTTAATTCCTACGTTTGTTATTATGTTATTGACACATTTTAGACGTGCTACCCCTGAGACGATGGTTCTCGCCGGTATTGGAATGTTATATCTTTTCGGCGCGTTCCAGGGATTGGTACAATTCATTTCTTCGCCCACAACAGTACAAGCGGCAGTGATATTTGGTGTTGGCACTCTTGCAAGAGCGTCGTGGGCGCAGGTGATACCGGCGGCAATCGTGATTATATGTTTTATTCCTCTGCTTATGTGGAAAGCATGGGACGTCAATATACTGGATGCAGGAGACGAGGCTGCGGAAAGCATGGGTGTAAATACCGCGCGGACGAGAGTTCTTGTAATGGTGATTACTACAATCCTAACTGCCGGGCTCGTTTGCTTCACGGGACCCATAGGGTTCATAGGATTGATCACGCCACATATATGCAGAATGTTTATGGGAGGAGATAACAGGTTTTTAATTCCTGTTGCCGGCTTTTTCGGTGCTGCTCTTTTGCTCGCAGCCGATAGCGTAGCAAGAACAGTTATTGCACCCGAGAGTATTCCGGTAGGAATAGTAGTGAGTTTGATAGCAGGTCCTTTGTTCCTGATCATGCTATTAAGAAAAAAGGGGGGATATTTGTAAGATGAGACTGAAAATAAAGGATATGGAGTTTGGCTATGCCAGTGTGACAATACTCAAGGACGTAACAATGGAGCTAGCAGAATCGGAAGTGTTAGGCGTTGTAGGACCCAATGGAGCAGGCAAATCCACGTTGATAAGGTGCATAGATAGGATTATATCGCCACAAAAGGGTAGCATACTGGTAGATGGTACAGATATAAAAACGATGAGCAGTACGAATCGCGCGAAAAAAATAGGGTATGTGCCACAGGGCGTAGCACAAGCCTTCCCCACCACGGTCTTTGACACTGTTCTCATGGGCAGACGGCCGCATTTTGGCTGGTGGAGTCGCAAAGAAGATAATGAAAAGGTCTTAGATATGCTGGAAATGCTGAATCTCGAACAGTTCGCCATGCGAGGCATTAACGAGCTCAGCGGTGGTCAACAACAGAAAGTATTTATAGCGCGGGCACTTACGCAAGAAGCGGATATTCTCTTACTCGATGAACCAGTTTCCGCTCTTGACATCCGACACCAGCTTGAAGTGCTGAATGTAATAAGAAACGTTGTGAAAGAAAGTGGTATCTCAGTAATGATCTCTATCCACGACCTCAATCTTGCTTCACGATTCACCGACCGGCTATTATTGATGTACAACGGTACGGTTTTTTCCACCGGACCATCCTCTTCTGTCCTCACACATGACAATATAAGACAGGTCTATGGCGTGGAAGCGAACGTGAGTACGCATGGCGGAAGGAATTATATCGCACCTGATAAACCTGTGGGAGAGAAATGACTGCAAGTAGAGAGACAATATCCAAACAGGAAAAAGCAAAAACAGAAAGAGCGCAAATAACCGCGCGCTATAATAAGTATATTAAAATGAAGATTTTTTTTATCTTATTGCTCTTTATATTAGTTATTATTGCTGCTGGCATAGCGGTAACGATTGGCGCTTATCAAATCTCTTTCACTGAGGTATATTCTATACTTTTTCACTGTCTATTCCATAATGTGGAATCATACGAGCAGTATGCCATCTGGGACCTGAGATTACCACGCATTTTGTTGGCTATCCTCGCAGGAGTAGGGCTTGCCGTTGCGGGTACGATGATGCAGGGTATTTTAAAGAATCCTTTGGCAGAACCATATACAATGGGCATCGCGTCAGGTGCGGCATTTGGCGCTGCTCTCGCGATTATTTTAGGTACCAGTATTTTTGGTACCGGTGCTGTTGTAGATGATAGATACCTACTCATAGGGAATGCCTTCGTCTTCGCTCTAATTCCTGCATTTGTTGTTCTCGCATTTGTACTCTACCGAAAACCCACACCCGGAGTATTGGTTCTTGCAGGTATCTCAATGTTATATATCTTCAGTGCGTTGACGATGCTGATAGAAGTCCCGGCAAATCCCGATGCGGTAAAAGTAGCGCAGTTCTGGGCAATTGGTTCTCTTGAACGAGCTTCATGGCAGGATATATTCCCGATTTCTCTCGTGCTTGCGTGCTGTATTCCCCTGCTTATGTGGAAAACATGGGATGTCAATATACTGAACTCGGGGGATGAGACAGCGGAAAGCATAGGCGTAAACGTCAAGCGAACAAAGATATTTATAATGATGGTTTCTGCAATTCTAACTGCCGGTGTCGTATGCTTCGTCGGAGCAATAGGATTTGTAGGATTGGTAGCACCGCATATATGCAGAATGATCATTGGCGCAGATAACAGGTTTTTACTTCCTGCTTCTGCTATGTTCGGTGCCGTCCTTTTGCTTCTTGCCGATACCATTGCAAGAACAATCATGGCACCTTTAGTCATCCCGATAGGGATTGTGACTGCAATAATTGGTACTCCTTTGTTCCTCTTCTTGGTATTGAAAAAAAAGAAGGAGTACTGGTAAAATGAAAGCAAGAGTGATACCGACAGTGATTATCATCCTGGTGCTAATATTAACCGCGTGCCATTTTGCTGAGGTGGGCAAGCAACTGGACCTGGCTGTGTCAGGTGCGGGTACTGGTACCTATCCGGGGTATCCAAGGAGTATCGTAGATTCCGCAGGGGACAACATCACGATATACAAGCCCTTAGAACGGATAATCGTAACAAATTCCAATTGTGCGGAAGCAATACGTGTCGTTGGTGCTCAGAACAGAGTTATTGGCGCTACGGATTCGCTACAATGGTATCCTACTTTTTTCCCTGAAATGAGTAAGTTACCGGTGGTCGGCAAGTGGAGTGCGGTTGACCCGGAGTTAGTGCTGCAATTAGATGCCGATTGTGTATTTGCATACACTGCAGATCCGAGTCCGGCATATTTAGAGGATAAACTCCCGTCAACCATAAAAGTCATTCGATTTGACTTCTTCAAGCCGGAAACGCTAAGAGAGGAGATGATAAAGCTAGGATATATACTTGATGAAGGGGCGAACACATCAAAATATATCGCATGGTATGACAAATACGTTGACGAAATAAACGCGAAAATAGCGACGAAAACCGAGGCGGAGAAACCAATAGTCTTCCTGAACAACGATTTTGACGATTCAAGGACGGAACGGAGGACATATGCAACACAATCGGGTGGAATAAGCGTACTATGCGAAGAAGCAGGCGGGATAAACATAGCAGCAGATACTATTGGTGCATATCCAATATTAAGTATGGAATATATTTACGAGGAGGACCCGGATTTTGTCGTTGGGCTTTCATACCGTGGCGGTTATGAGAGAGATAAAGACACAGGGATGGCGAACGAATATGAATACATATTAAATCTACCTGGTTTTGATAAACTTAAAGCAGTAGAAGACAACTGCGTTTATATAATAAGTAGCGTGATAGCATACTCGCCTTCATCTCCCTGTGGTCTCGCGAGGATGGCAAAGTGGTTCTATCCGGATGATTTTAATGATTTGCATCCAGAAGTAATGCTTCAGGAATACGTGGATAATTTCTGCGGTGGCTTAGACTACAATGTTAGCAAGCAGGGTGTGTTTTATTACCCCAATTGAGGGTTATTGATGCGCATATTTTTTTTAAAAAAGAACGGCAAAGAAGAATAAGGAGATGATGAAGAATGGAAAAGAGAGTTTTGAGTATATTGGCAATTTTACTCTCGCTGTTTGGTTCTGTGGGTCTTGCTTCCGCAGACGATCCAGAATCCTTGTTTGTTAGAGGCGATCAATATACGGAATCTGCAGTGATGGTAGCCAGTTATGTACTTACTCCAGAGACGTTAATGCCCGGTGATGTAGGTTTGCTCACAATAACACTTGAGAATGTGTATGGTAGCATGTTTAGCGTAAAAGTGAAAAGTAGTCAGGGAGCAGAAATAGATGGGAGCTATACACTGGCCGCACGTATAAAAGAAGCTTCTCTCTCAGGATATAATTTTGAAGTGTACGACAATTATATGTCTTCTAGCACAATAGGACCAGGGAAACAAGTTGAATTTCCATTTAAAATAAAGGCACCGTATGAAGATGATTTATACATGCTGAAATTTTATGCTAACACTAAAAATATGCAGGGTGCAACTGGTAACAGCGTTCGCCATTACATCCCTGTACTTGTGAGTAGTAATAGCCCAGAGATATTGCTTTTTGATGTATCAGAAGAGAGTATCCAATTGGAAGTGACGAATGATGGATTATCGAAAGTTGACGGCGTTGCGGTTGTCGCTTCTGATATTAGAGGAATGGAATTACAAAGGGAAACGGTTTACATTAGAGTGATGAACCCCGGGGAATCTGCGATAGTGGTATTTAATATCAGTAGTGTAGCAGCGGAAAAACCGGATAACAGTGCGGATTTCCGGGTTGTATTTAATAACTGGATAAACGAGCACGAATCAGAATCGACATCTGTAAAAATCCCGTATCACAATATTGAAAACGAGGCTAAAAACGAAGGGCAACCCCCTACAGCAACTCAGAACTACACGAATACAGCAGAAGAAAAGCGAAAAGACGTTGCGGAAACCAAGATACCGGGATTTTGACTCCTAACCGCTATATTCATGTTAGTCGTGGTAGCGTATTTGAATAGAAAACGGGCAAAAATTTGAGTGCTCGCGATTAATAATATGGAAACATACGAAAAGCCATCAAATACGTGGTTGACTTTATCGCGAAGGTGTACACTTACGACGGTACAGCATACACGAACTACGTAGGCAACTACTGGGATGATTACGAAGGAACCGATGCAGAAGGTGATGG
>CBDAFQ010000096.1:0-19764 GCA_965195275.1 uncultured ANME-1 euryarchaeote
AATAAATCCTAAATAATAGACTTGTTGCTAATTAAATGCTATCTCCACGCAAAGGCTTTTAATAGGATATAATAGGTATTATAAAAAAGGATATTCATTAATAGAGCTTTGATGGACGACAGGGCACTAAGAGCCACAATATGTTTATCCGCATTAGAATTTAATCAACGGGTACCAAGTTTCGGTCCAGAAATAGAAAAAGAAGGGTGGCGTAGATACGAGATGGGATTTGAACAGGGGAACAGAAAAAGGAAACCAGGGGGCGGAAGAAAAGGGAATTTGAAAAGTTCCACAGAAAAATTATTTTTCATTCTCTTTTATTTCAAGTGTTATCCAACTTTTGACGTCTTAGGACTATTATTTAATCTCAACAGGTCTACTGCATGCCGCAATGTCCAGAAATTAACATAGATATTAGAGAAAGTACTTGGTAAAAAAATGGCTCTGCCAAGTAGGAAAATTAAGAGTTTTGAGGAGTTATTTGAGATATTCCCCGGGGCTAAGGATATATTCATTGACGGGACAGAGACGCCAATTCAAAGACCTAAAGACGAAGAGAAACAAAAAGAAAGCTATTCCGGCAAGAAGAAGCCACGGGGAAAAGAATTGACTGGTAAAGAGAAGGCACAGAACAAGGTTATCAGTAGCATCCGAGTTTGGGTAGAGCATGCTATCGGCGGAACTAAGCGAATGCGAATAACAACTGAGAAGTTTCGCAACAAAAAATTTAGGAGACTTTTAATGATCACGCCATGTTACTTTCATGTGGGCTATGATTATCATCTAATGTGCCGTTGAACTGGACAGACGGACGGAAGCAACATATTATCCCCTAAATATTAATTCCGCAACAAGTCTAATATATCTCCAACCGCTCTAATGTGCCTTCTGTAGGCACACCATCATCATCCCAACCGCGCATACGATAATATTCCGCAAGCGTATTTAAAAACTCTTCCCGGTCTATTACCATTCCATTCACCTTCTCCTCAAAGAACCTTTGTGGCAAAGTATCATCAGCCTTAGAAAACCCTTCTCGTATATTATAAAGCCGTTCGAGGTTCCATATCCGCTCACCCACGCGCATTAAATCCTCGGACGTATACGCCTTTCCGGTTACCGCGCTAAGGATATTTGCATACTCCTCCTCTCCGGCACCGAAGAATGCGAATTTACAGACCACAAGCGAATCAACCGCGGCAAACCTGTCCTGGAATATCTTTGTGTGCCCTGCTTTGCCCGCAAGAGTATATGGATCAATCGCCTTTGGCTTTCGTAATATCTCAGGCGCGACGAGATACGCCCTTGTATGGCATCCGCCCCGATTGGAAGTGGCATAGCTGAAACCCAACCCTTTTACACCTCGAGGATCATATGCCGGAAGTTCAAGCCCTTTTACCTGAATTGATTTTTCCGGGTAGCCTTCAGAAGCCGAAAATAGCTTTGCTCCTCTGCCAAGTCGTTCGCCAATACCCGCTCTTTCTCCTACCATTTCCGTCAGATTCAATAGTTCATTGGGGGAGATGTTTTTATTTCGTATTTCCGCGTGACAACCCAAAACGCCTGCGACAGAAATTGTGTCCATGCCATAATCGTTACAGAGCCTGTTCGCCTCAACAACAACGTCATAGTCAGGATTTTGTATATTCGCACTCATCAAACCGATAGTCTCATATTCCGGTAGTTCATTTCCTGCTTTATCTTCGCGTTTGCACGCAATAGGACATGAATAGCAAGCCTTTTTTATGGGTGAATATTCGTTGACGATACTCGTTGCGAAAAAGGGTTTCAAGTCAATCTCCGGTTCTGCCATCCGGAAATTCGCGACCGGGAGGATTTTCATCCAGCTCGTTATCTTTACTAAAAACGGGGTACCGAAAACCGACAGGCCTTTACTTATCGTCGGAGATGCGATTAGGAGTCGGTTAATCGCTTTCTTCTGCATTGTATAATCGGCTCTATCGAAGATGTCAACGCTGCCCGTGCCCTTTACCGCAATTGCCTTCAGGTTCTTTGAGCCCATTACCGCGCCCACACCACCGCGCCCAAACGCATGGGTCGCATCTGCAATGATCGAAGCCAAATACACCTGTTTCTCGCCTGCTCTACCTATACAGGCTACGCTACCCTTAGCTTTTAGAATTTTCGTGGTTGCTTTTACGTTCTTGCCCCATAGCGGCACGGCTGATAATAACTCCACTCGGTCGTCTTCTATTTCAATGAATACTTGATCGGGCGCTTTACCGGTAATAATTAGTGCGTCATAGCCGGCCTTCTTCAGTTCGGGACCAAACGAACCCCCGCAGTTCGAGTCGAATATCGTGCCGGTCAAGGGCGATTTTGTGGATAGTGAGACCCTGCCTGATGCTGGTGTGGTGGTGCCGGTTAATGGTCCCGCGGCAAATACAAGTAGGTTATCGGGCGATAGGGCATCTACGCAACCTGCATCGTACACTATTTTCGCGCCGAGCCCGCGACCACCGAGATAGTTTGTTAGTAACGTATCTTCAGGGACAAAGCTATCTATTCTGCTTTTTGATAGGTCTATCCTGAGTATTTTGTTATTCCAGCCGTTCATAATCCCAATTCACTGCGTGTTTTCGCCCAACGCTCTTCAAATGCCTTCCGGTCCGTGCTTGAAAAGTCCTGCACTTTGTCTTTATGCTCTAACGATAATAGCTTGGCGAGCGCAAAGAAAAAGCCGCCATAAATGTCGTGCTCCCATTCGGAACACATATTCCGGCATTCGATAAGGTCACCAACTAAAGCTTCAACCTCTTCGGCGGACATCCTAAACGCATCAAAGACGCGAAACACACAATAATCGCGGCAGTCGGCTAACAGCGACATCGACTCTCGCACATATAACCCGGGTTTGCTACGTTCGTCCCTGTTCTGTTTTTCTAAGTCGATTATACGTTCACAAACGTCAATTATGCTTATTTTATCCATTTGTTTCTCTCGTTCTTTTTTTCGATTGTATATAAAGTATAACTTCTAACTATTTAATTTAGGACGCAGATTTACACGGATTTACACGGATTTAATTTCTTCTGCGTTAATCAGCGTTAATCTGTGTCAATAAAAATTCGATTTTAGTTGGATATTATGCTTTCTTGAATTTGATATATTATATATATGTCCACGAGGTATTGAGAAGATATTAACTATGACTTTATTGGAGAATGAAGCCGAACTGGTGAAGCGGTTGTGTGCGCGAATTTTAGAGGCAGAAGGAGAAAAGAGAAAGATACTGGATATTGGGTGTGGCAGTGGAAAACTCGCAATATATTTAAGTGAAGAGACGGGATGTGATGTTACAGGGGTAGATCCAGGCCGAGAGCGAATAGAAAAAGCACGCGAGAAATCGTCTTCTGTCACGTTTGAGGTTCAGCCTGCGGAGGAGACGATTTTTGCGGATAACAGCTTCGATGTGGTCGTATCGCTAAAGTCATGGCATGAAATGGTTGATGCAAAAGCGGCATTACAGGAATCAATGCGGCTGCTTACAGAAGGCGGGAAGATATATATTATCGACTGGGTAGGCGGTGTTGCGCATACGAAGAAGTATTTCTCAATGGAGACCCGAGCACATGCGAAGAAGTATTTCTCAATGGAGCGTCTAAGGAAAATGCTTTCAGAAGCGGGATTTACCGATATAAAAATAGAGCTTAATATTGAGGGTGAATTGATGTTAGCGGAAGGGCAGAAATAATTATAGTGCAAGCATTATCCGATTTGTGCAGTTGAACAATGCCCCATATAAAACTTTCGGGATTCAGCAGCAAATTAACAAATTTGATGCTATGGGATATTAAGCAATTACAAACTTCGCTATATGTGCCCATATTAACATATGCCGGCTGCAGAATGCATGTACGTCTCTTTTTTAGTACCGTCACAAGTAGGTGTGAGTGTATCTCACCCATACGTTTTATTTTATTGTCATAACATGTATGAACAATCGTTAAGTCCGTACGACTCTGTTCCGGCGAGCATCTCAATTTTGGAAGCGCGAAAAATATCGAAAAGCTTTTATGTATAGGTACAGTATGTACCCATGTTTACTCTATGATGTGTAGAGTAAACGAAATAAGTATTGAGGAGGAAAAAAAAAGATATGGCAGATGAAATAGATTTATACGACGATAGAGGTAACGTATTAGCGGAGGGCGTGCCTCTAGATGCGATCAGTCCGTTGAAGAATGCGGCAATAAAGAAGATAGTCAGCATGACCATTCGGACAGGTGCGGTTGACATGGCGGGCCTGGACAAGAAATTGAAGACAGGGACAATAGCCGGAAGAGGTATGGTAATCCGGGGCGTAGGAAGAGACATCCCTGTACTGGAGAAGGTGAACGAGATAGCGAAGTCCGTAGAGGACATGCTGCGTGTTGAACCAGGCGATGACACGAAAGTCGAGTTAATCGCAGGTGGAAAGCGGATGTTGACGCAGGTGCCAACGGGAAGGATCCTAGCCGATTACTCCGCAGGTCTAACAGCGGCAATGGGTGCGCTGACGCACGCGATAATAGACGTATGCGACGTGAGTATGTGGGATGCACCGTACGTGCATGCAGCAGTATGGGGAATGTACCCTCAGAATCCAGACCCGGGAGATGGAGCAGTAAAGATGCTCGTGGATATACCGATGAAGAACGAGGGTCCGGGATTCACGCTGAGGAACATACCCGTGAACCACTTAGCGGCGACTGTGCGGAAGAGAGCGGTTCAGGGTGCTGCATTGACCATGATCTTGGAAGAGGCAGCGCAGTTTGAGATGGGTAACTGCATGGGACCCCATGAGCGTGGGCATCTTCTGGACCTGGCGTATGAGGGACTGAATGCGAACAACATCTTGTACAACCTGATAAAGGATAACGGGAAGACCGGTACATTAGGCGATGTTGTGTATAGCCTGGTGGATAAAGCAAAAGCAGACGGCGTGATAAAACCGAAGAAGAAGATGGGATCTGGGTACACGGTTTATGAGGCAGATGATCCACAGATGTGGAATGCATATGCATCTGCGGGACTGCTTGCAGCGGTAAGCGTGAATTGCGCAGCTATGCGTGCAGGTCAGTCAGTACCAGGATGTATCATGTATTACAACGTGCTGCTGGAGCATGAGACCGGTATGCAAGGAGTGGATAATGGAATGGCACAAGGTGCTTCTGTATCGAGTTCGTTCTTCTCGCACTCGATATATGGTGGCGGAGGACCAGGAGTGTTCTACGGGAACCATATCGTTACGAGGCATGCTAAAGGTCAGTTCATACCATGCTTCTGTGCTGCGATGTGCTTAGATGCGGACACGATGTATTTCACACCGGCGAGGACATCTGCGCTGTATGGTGAGGTACTGGGAGCGATACCGGAGTTTGCGGAGCCGATGAAAGCGGTTGCAGGAGCCGTATAATAAGGAGGAAAGAAAGAAAATGCCACAATATTGTCAAGGAAAAACACATATAGCTGATACACGAAGAAGATACATGAACCCAGACGTCAAGTTAGAGAAGCTGAGAGACATAGCGGAAGAGGACGTTGTGAGATTACTTGCACACCGTGCTCCAGGAGAAGAGTACAAGAGCATTCATCCACCTCTGGAAGAGATGGAAGAGCCGGATTGCGCAGTTCGTCAGATGGTAGAGCCAACAGAGGGCGCAAAAGCAGGTGACCGAATAAGATACACGCAGTACACCGATTCGATGTTCTTCGCACCGATAACGCCTTATCTACGTGCACAGGCCGCGTTTTGCAGGTATAGAGGTATAGACCCAGGAGTGCTATCAGGGAGAGTTATCATAGAATCGAGAGAGAGAGACGTAGAGAAGATAGCCAAGGAAGAGATAGATTCTGAGTTCTTCGATACAGCAAGGACCGGACTGAGAGGAAGGACAGTGCACGGGCATGCGGTTCGACTGGATGCGGACGGTATGATGTTCGATGCTCTGCGGAGATGGTCAATAGATGAGCGCACAAAAGAGGTTACTTACGTAAAGGACATGATCGGCGGCGCAATGGACAAAGAGGTAGTATTAGGAAAGCCACTGCCAGAAGCAGACCTACTGAAGAGGACGTGCATGTACAGGAACGCGCAAGGCGGAGTATGGCAAGAGGAAGATGATCCGGAGTCAATGGATGTATGTGCCGAGATACACTGGAAGAGAACGGTCGGTGGATTCCAGCCCTGGAAGAAAATGTCAGAGATAAAAGGTGGAAAGAAGGACGTAGGCGTGAAGAACCTGAAGTTGTTCGTACCAAGAGGAGGAGTATTATAAAATGCCATATAATGATATACAGCATAGCTTCATGAAAGCGATGTCAGATAAGTTCGATGAGAAGCCAGAGGGTACCGAGACGAAATTCTACGTGTATGGTGGTATAGCGCAGAAAGGAGGGGCGAGGAAGCGAGAGTTCATAGCAGAAGCACAGAAGATTGTAGATAGCCGGGTAGCCGGTACGCCAGCGTACAATCCGGATGTAGGGATGCCGCAAGGGCAGAGATTCTTGATGCCTTACATGATGAACCACACGGACATCATGGTGAACGCGGACGATCTGCACTGGATAAACAATGCAGCAATGCAGCAGTGCTGGGACGACATGAAGAGAGGTATCGTCTTAGGTCTCGACGATGCGCACGGCCTGTTAGAGGCGAGATTGGGTAAGGAAGTTACGCCCGATACAATAAGCCACTACCTGGAAGTTCTGAACCACGCATTACCTGGTGGTGCGGTCATTCAGGAGCACATGGTGGAGACGAAGCCAATGCTCGTAAATGACAGTTACGCGAAGATATTCACCGGTGATGACGACCTTGCAGATGCAATAGACAGGAGGTTCCTGTTAGACATCAACAAGGAGTTCGCAGCAGGCTGGGAGAAACCAGGCGAGCAGGCAGACCAGTTGAAAGATGCAATCGGAAAGAAGATCTGGCAGGTCCTGTGGATGCCTACCGTTGTAGGCAGGATGTCAGACGGTGGAACGATGTTCAGATGGGTAGGTATGCAGGTCGGAATGACAATGATAAGTGCATACAAGCTGTGTGCCGGAGAATCAGTTACGGGTGAATTCGCATACTATGCGAAGCACGCCGCTGTTGTTCAGTTGTCAAACTACATGCCAGTAAAGAGAGCAAGGGCGCATAACGAGCCTGGTGGAATGCCATTAGGTATAAATGCAGACAGTGTGAGATCACCCGCATTGTTCCCGAACGACCCGATAAGGGCAGAGTTGGAGAGCATCGCAGTTGCTGCTGTGGTCTACGACCAGTTGTGGTTCGGAACATACATGTCGGGCGGTGTAGGATTCACGCAGTACGCATCTGCGACATACACAGACAACATCCTGGAGGACTTCTGCTACAAGGGATGTGAGATCGGACTGGATTACGCAAACGGCGAGATGGCGTCTATAAAGGGCGACAAGCTCAACATGGAGCTCCTGGAAGAGATGGTAAGGGCAGAGAACGATTACTGCCTGACGCAATACGAAGCGTATCCGACAGTTGCGGAGTCGCACTTCGGTGGATCGGTTAGGGCATGCTGTGCAGCAGCGGGATGTGGTAGTGCAGTTGCATGTGCAACAGGACTTGCACAGCCAACATTGAGTGCGTGGTCACTGTCTCAGTTGGGACACTACGAGCGTATAGGAAGACTAGGATTCTTCGGATACGATCTGCAAGACCAGTGTACAGCATGTGGTTCGTATTCATACCAGAGCGATGAGGGAATGCCATTCGAGATGAGAGGCGTAAACTATCCGAACTACGCGATGAACGTAGGGCATCAGAGCGCATACGCCGGTCTGGTTATGGGTGCACACATTGCGAACAAGGACGCATGGGTGCTGTCACCGTTGTGGAAGGTGGCGTTCTCAGACCGTGACTTGCCATTCGACCGTGGATATGTAACCAAAGAGTACGGACTGGGAGCAAACAGGGAATTCTGCAAGGTTGCAGGAGAAAGAGACCTGATCATCGCCGGACATTACGGCAGAGAACCTGGTGCAAGGTTGTAAATCGAGCGAACGAACAAACAAGAAAGGAAGCGAGAGGAGGAATGATTTTTCCTCCTTCTTTATTTATTTTTTCATTTCACAAGATTAACACAAGAACATGTAATTCGTTGTATATAAAGTATAACTATTGCCTATTTAATTTAGGACGCAGATTTACACGGATTTACAAGGATTTAAGTTCTTCTGCGTTAATCTGTGTCAAGAATTTATTTTCTTGTGCAAATCCGTGTAATCTTGTGGTTATAAAAAGGAGCTAAACGTTATGTATTTTATCTACTTATTGTTAAGAGGAAAAAAGGGGAAGAAAAGATGAAAGTTAAGGATGTTATGAGCAGTCCTGTAATCACGGAGGATGAAGACACTTCTGTTACTATAATCGCGAGGGACATGGAACTGTCGGAGATAGGGAGTGTAGTGATAACAAGAGAAGATAAACCTGTTGGGATAGTTACTGACCGTGATATATCAATAAAGATTTGTGCTAAGATGGGAACACCAGGTGAGGTAACGGCAAAAGGGATATTGACCTCTCCTTTGATTACTATCGAACCAGAGGCACCGGTGGAAAAGGCATGTGAGCTCCTGGCTGAGAATGACATAAGACGGCTACCGGTAATGGAAAATGATAAGCTCGTGGGTATTATAAGCGTTAGAAATATATTGACCGGTGCACCGGAGCATGTGCAAAGATTCTATCCCGCGGAAGGCGAACTGGTATCGGAGCAATTAGAGGTTGGGGATGTGATGACCTTGGATGTAATCACTGTGGATGAAGACACATTTGTCTCTAAAATATCAAAGGATATGGAAGAAGCAGGGATAGGGGGTGTAGTGATAACAAGGGGAGGTAAGCCTGTAGGTATGGTTAATGAAGGTGACATAGCATCAAAAGTCATAATGAAAGATAAAAAGGCGAGCGAAATAAAAGCAAAGGAAATTATGTGCTCGCCTTTGATCACCATAGGGCCAGACGCGCCGGTGGAGAAGGCATGCGGGATTATGGCTGCTAAAAAGATAAGAAGAATGCCGGTGATGGATGAAGATAAGCTCGTGGGTATCATAAGCATAAGAAATATATTGACAAGATCACCCGAGCATGTACACAAATTCTATCCTGGGGAATGACGCGCTAGAATAGAAGAAAGAGCAAAAAGATAAATTTGGGTCTGTATTTGTTTACCGTCGAGATCATTGATGGCGCGGGGATGAGTTTAAAGATCTTCTAGACGGGCCCTCGGTGGACTCCGCGGTAAACAAGCACTAAAAAGTGACAACTTTATCGCTACTTTTTATTATTTCATACAAATCTTTCATCGTTGACAGTGGACACATCTCGGAACCTTCCGATTGCCGAATTTTAAGGCACATGCCGCAGGCGAATATTTCGCCACCATTATCTGCAAATGTCTGCATTTGTTCTGTCACTACAAATTTATCAGTGTCCTTAGTCTCGCACTCAACACCCTTGGCAAGCAAGAATACTTTTACTTTGTCGCCCTCTTGCAATGCAAAATTGCCAAGCCGAAAAGCGTTCCATACGGTTTCCGAATCATCAGAATAAATTACAATTCCTAACTTCACGGTTTTTCACCTCATATCATTAACACACAAAAAAACCAAAAGGGGGATTTTCCCCCTTCAAGCGAGTGGATAGAGCTCTTTAAATGCGCCCTCCGCCGCTATTGCTATTGGCTCTGCACTTGGCTCGGGTGATAGCTCTGGCTGACCTGCACACCTTAGCGTTGTCAAATCCAAAGCAGTCCAGCCGTTCCTTATCGCAAGTGTAATCACATCAATATATCTGACGGAACGTTCATCATCTGCGATTATCTGTGCTCCGATGACCCTTTTTGTATTTCTATCAAAGATCAATTTAACGGTATAAGGTTTTCCGCCTTCCATCATCACGTGCTTGCTCTTTGCTGTTTGCTTTGCAACGAAAATGTCAAAACCTTCCACTTTCGCTATCGCTTCTGTTACACCAACTGACGCAACTGACATATCGAACAACTTAGCGGCAAAACTGTTCAAGTACTTCGGGAATTTTATTTTATAGCCCAGCGCGTTTTTTGCTGCGATTCGACCTCCTATAACGGCATTTGGTCTTATCTGTCCAAGTATCGATTTTTTTGTGATCAGATGTTCATACTCAATCAAGTCGCCACCCGCGTAAATGTCCGGGTCTGATGTCTGAAGGTATTCGTTCACTTCCAGGCCGTACTCGCCTATTCCAAGCCCCGCATCTTCTGCAAGTTTGATGTTCGGACGAACACCTACGGATAATATGATCATATCAGTTTCGATTTTATCTCCGGAAGATAATACAACCGCTTTTACTTCCTTTTCGCCCTCTATCTTCTCTACTACTTCTCTTGACCTGATAACAACGCCCTTGTCCTCATAATGTTTCTGCAGTTCACTGCTCATATCCGTGTCGAGACCCACCGTCCTGCCAAGATATGACCGAACCACCATCGTAACTTTTAGTCCCTTCTCTGTGAGCAGAGATGCCATCTCCAGGCCGGTCGCCCCCGCACCGTAAACAACAGCATTTTTTGCTTTCTTCTCGTTTACCCAATCGCGTATGTTAACGGCATCGCGACTTGTACGTAGAGTGAATATGCCTTCAAGGTCCACGCCGGGAATCGGTGGAACGATAGCACTGCCACCAGTAGCCAAAAGGAGCTTATCGTATGGATAAACCTCACCGTCGGCAGTCGTAACAGTCTTTCCTTTCCTGTCTATGCTCGTCGCCTTTACATTCACCAGCTTGGTACCTACAGCATTGAACATTCCATCATCCTTGACCGAAGCCTCTACCGTTGCTCTCTCTACGGAAATATAAGGGGTCGCGCATCTCGTCAAGAAATTCGCCTCTTCTCTTATCAATGTCACGTCCAGCGAGGGGTCTACCTTCTTTGCCATCATTGCCCCTGGTCCACCAAAACCTGCGCATCCAACAATTACAAGTTTATTTATCTTCGCCATTTTTTTCCTCCTATGCAAATCTTAGGTTTAAGATGCAATCAGGTATTTAAAAACTTTTCGTTTTTTTTGTTCTTCGGAAGTTCTTTTGCCATTTTTCTTAAGATTTGAGCATATATTAACGCATATTTTATTTATTTATTTATTTCTTAACAGAACTGATAATAAAGCGGGAAGAATATACAAATCATAAGAAAACACCCACTATTTCTCGCTTTGCCACATCTACCAACCCCTTGTCTGTTATTTTTAACTTCGGTATCACAGGTAAAGCGAGAAAAGACATTGCAATAAAAGGAGCAGACAGTTTACAGCCCATCTCTGAAATGTTATCATCCATCTCTTTTTCTTTTCGCATCACATAATCCAACCCGTTATCGCTCATGAGCCCCGCAATAGGCAGTTTTAACTCACTCGTTACTTCTTTGCCATTGCAAAGAACAATTCCACCACCTATATCCTTTAAACGGTTGCAAGCGAGAGCCATATCTTCTTCGTTTGTGCCTATAACGACAATATTATGCGAGTCATGAGCGATAGTGGACGCGATTGCACCTGTTTTCAATCCAAATCCTTTTACGAAACCCAAGCCCATATTACCAGAGTAATGGTGCCGTTCGAGAACACCGATTTCTAATATATCACGAGCTATCTCTATGCCGCTTATCTCTTCCACAAGCTCTTCCGTCAGGAGTTCTCCCTCTATCAAACCGATTATCCTCGCTTTTATTGCGCCTTCTTGCTCTATCACGAACTCATCAGGTTTCACTCGCATTATCCTTACACTTTCGCGATATTGTGGATAGTTAAAGCTATATTCTGGACGCTGCGCAAAATCGGGCTTCCCATTTACTAGCACTTTCTCGACTTCAAACGTCTCTAAATTTTTTAACAGTACGATGTCCGCGATTTTACCAGGGGCAATGCAGCCGATTTCGGCATCCAGTTTGAACCATTGTGCGGGATTTATCGTACACATCTGCACCGCTTTCACCGGGTCTATTCCCTCCTCTATAGCTCTTCTCAAAACATAATCTAAATAACCCTCGTCCTTTAAATCGAGCGGTGTTCGGTCGCCGTCAGTGACAAGCATGCAATTCCTTGTATCTACGGTCTGTAACAGAGGTGCGATGTTTTTCAGGTTTTTAGCCACAGAACCTTCTCTCACCATCACACGCATACCCAGCCGGAGCTTTTCCTGTGATTCTTCATGTGTGGCATTCTCGTGGTCCGAGCCTGCACCACTTACGACATAAGCGTTTAGCTCTTTACCGCTGAGTAATGGTGCATGACCATCAATTGGCAGTTTTAGCGCCTTTGCAATCTCTATCTTCTCCCATACCTCTTCCTCTTTTGCTATGACACCACCGTAGTTCATCACCTCTGCTAGGCCGATGATTCCGTCCATTCGCAGTAGTTTCCTTATTTCTGTATGGTCTAGCGTCGCACCTGAGGTCTCGAGCTCCAGCGAAGGGTCTGTAGACGGCACACAAGAAGGAGCCATACAGAATACTTTTAGTGCGGTGGTTCTTGCATCATCTAAAAGCGCTCTTATTCCCGCGATACCTAAGACGTTAGCTATCTCATGCGGGTCCGCAACCACAGCAGTCGTACCTCGGGGCACTACGGCCTTTGCAAATTCGCGTACCGAAAGCATGCTCATTTCTATGTGCGTATGCCCATCTATCAATCCTGGAACCGCATAGTTATCCTGAGCGTCTATCTCCAGCCTACCCTCGTATCTCCCTAATCCTGCTATCAAGCCATGAGCGATTGCAATATCGGTCTCGTATATCTCGCCACTGCATACGTTGACGAGGTTCACATTTTTCAGTACTAAATCCGCTTTTTTGTTGCCTAAGGCGATGTCTACTAAGTCATTCATTTTATCTTTTTAACTCGAATTCAACATCAATCTTCTTACCTGCGATTTCCTCCAAGGCATCTAACAAAAGCCGCTTCTTCGCTATAAGTTCCTCTTCCAGTGTAACTATACGTCTCTTTGATCGGTCTATACCTTCTTCTAATCGCGTGAGTTGCCCCTTGGCAGAAGCAATAGATTGCTCGATCTCTGCTTTATTTTCAAGGATCGTCATATCCGTAAGCATACCTTTACGCTCTTTTATTCGTGACTCTAACAGATCCCTTTTTCCTTTTATCGTGGCTAGTTCAGCATTTAAGAGATGATCTAGCCATTTCAAGGTTGTGTCTCGCTTTCGATCCTTCAGGATAGATGCGTCACCTTCTATGACTTTCTTAATAGCGAGGAGAGAGTCATTGATGTCCCCCTCGAGAGCTCGAATTGGGGACAACAAGATTGAAGATACCGCTCTTCGCTCTTCCTGAGTAAGTGTATGCCGTCCACTCTCATCCTGTTTCTTTAATAGGTTGAGTGGTTTATTAATAGGGGCGAACAATTTGCTAACATCCGATTCAAGCACGTTTAAATCCGCCTCTAACAGTGATAATTCGGTTTCAAGCTCTTTGAGTCGTATCCATTCCGCGTCTTCTTCTATCTGCCGTAACCTCTCCCACTCTGTTTCTATTTTACTTTCGAGTACAAAACTGTCTTCTTCTTGATCACGAACATTCGCCTTCTCCTTTTCTATCCCAGATTTTAGATCTTTTATAGCCTGTACAATCTCCGGCACTTCTTCTAACTTCATTATATGGCTTTCTTTTTCCCGTATTGGTCTAATAAGTAGGTTAAGAACAGTTTTCAGGCGTTTGAGATCGGATACAAGCACCTTAACTACCTCAGGGAAGAGAGACCGAACATAGTAGATGCTCTTCGATGATTTGCCAAGAGTTGATTCGATGTTAGCGAATGTCAGTTTATAAAAGGACAGAACAGTTTTGTAATCGGTTTGCGTGGGAACCGAAATTTTTTCAGTCAGCGTATTGAGCTGTTTCACCATTTTATCTCGGTTTATCTGCCCTAATTTGGTGAGATTGGCCGGCATATTCTCCACTGGTTCTGCGTCCTGAAGCTGGATTGTATCTTGTTTGAGCCGATCACGTACATCCCCTATCTCACGATATAACTTATCGGCAGTTGTACTCAGACTACGGAATAGCGAGTTTGATACCAGCTCCAGCCAGGTATCTAGCCCACCGAAGGCGACGGTGGACGGTATTTCATCCTTACCAAAGATACTACTTAGCCACTTCACATGTTTATCTAGGTGCTAGATATGTTTATAGTTTTGCTTCCGCTATGCAACTTCCCGTTATTCTCCGGTCATGTTAAAAGTATATGGCAGCACCTTTGACAAAGAACAAAATACCCAAAGAAACCATGAAGATGGCAATTACGAGCATCGTTAATTTGTATCTCCGCCCGACAAAGAAATTCTTGCCTCGGGCGAAAGAAAAAGAGACGAAAGAGTACCACGTGAAATCAGAAAGGAAATGCCCTATGCTAACCAAAATTATTCCGGATAGGGCAAGCCACTCAAATCCCGTTAATAAAATCGGGTATCCTATTGCCATCCACCAGGGTATAAAGGAGGGATTGAAAGCAGTGAGTAGAAAACCGCCAAAAATCGAACTTTTATAATTATACTTTGTGCCCCTCATTTTATTGCTTATCACTTCCTCTCGTGACCATGACTTCACAGCCTTCGCCTCTTTAATAATACTTAATGACATTAAAATGAGCGCAATGCCACCTATTAGATATATCCATGATTCTAATTGATTGAAATAGCTTTTCAATCCAAGTCCTAAAATAACAAGTGCGGATATGATCACACATTCAACGAAAACGTGACCTATTATGGTAAGAGGCCCTGATAATGCACCTTTCTTCAATGTGTCGGATATTACAAAAGCAAAAAGCGGTCCCGGTATCAAAGCTCCGCTCAGCCCAGTCAGAAACCCAATAGCTACCAGCGATGCACCGATTAAGAAAGGTGAAGTGGTCATTTTGCTACTATAAAAGAGAGAGTGAAAAATATAAGCTTTTTCTCTTGACAAAATCATTAAAACTCGAAACTTATTGATCTATTTGTTAGGCCCATATATTACTTAGTAACTATTATTATTATTATTCAGTAGCTTTTATGGACAAATAAAAGGCGGGGGCTCGTAGCTCAGTGGAAGAGTGCCTCCTTCGCGAGGAGGAAGCCACGGGTTCAAATCCCGTCGAGTCCATAAGATAAGTAGAAGAAGAAATAAAAAAATGAACAAAAGAGGTGATGTGAGTACAGATGATGCCACAAATGGGTTATGATCGGGCGATAACAGTATTCAGCCCTGATGGAAGATTGTTTCAAGTAGAATACGCAAGGGAAGCGGTGAAAAGAGGAACTACCGCCGTGGGGATAAAGGCACAGGATGGTGTTGCGCTGTTGGTAGACAAGAGATTGACTTCCCGACTATTGGAAGGTGGCTCCGTAGAGAAAATATTCCGGTTAGACGAGCATATAGGCGCAGCAACTTCGGGATTGGTAGCAGATGCGAGGATGCTGATAGATAGAGGTCGGGTAGAATCACAAATAAATAAAGTCGTATATGACGAGCCAATAGCTGTGGAAACATTAGCGAAAAAGATATGCGATTATAAGCAAGCATTTACACAATATGGTGGGCTTAGACCTTTTGGTACCGCGTTGTTGATCGGTGGTGTGTACAATGGCAATACGTACCTCTTTGAAACTGACCCCAGTGGGGCGTTACTGGAATATAAAGCAACTGCTATAGGTTCCGGGAGAAGCATAGTAACAGAGCTACTTGAGCAGCAGTATAAAGAAGGCATCAAACTTGAAGATGCTATCTTGCTCGGTTTGGAAGCGTTGTATAAAGTAACAGAAGGGAAGATAGACATAACAACCGTGGACGTAGGTCTCGCTGAGTCAGAGAAGAAACGCTTCAGGATTTTAGAGGCAACGGAGCTGGAACCCTACATAAAGAAGGTGCAAGAGCGGGGAAAGAAGGCAGAAGAGTAAGGAAATGGTGAGTCTAGACAAAGCGGTGGTGGCTAGGTATAAGCACGGCAAGAAGAATTTTGAGACCCTCGTTGATCCTGAGCTGGCATATCAGATCAGGAGTGGCGGTAAAGGTGAAGTTG
The DNA here is from genome assembly GCA_965195275.1 of uncultured ANME-1 euryarchaeote. GTDB lineage: Archaea > Halobacteriota > Syntropharchaeia > Alkanophagales > Methanospirareceae > Methanophaga. The sequence goes on from CBDAFQ010000096.1 coordinate 16,079, forward strand.
AATCCGCTTTGGCTGTTGATGAGATTTTTACAGATGCTTCAAAGGGCGAAAAGGCAACGGACGTGGATTTGATGGACGTTTTTTCTACCACAGATGTGGTGGAAATAGTGGAGAGGATAATAAAAGAAGGCGAGGTGCAACTGACTGCGGCGCAAAGGAGAAAAAAGGTTGAGGAGAAGAGGAGAATGGTGATAGATCAGATTGCTCGCATCTCTATAAACCCTCAGACTAAAACACCTCATACGCCTACAAGAATAGAGATTGCTATGACCGAGGCTAAGGTGCACATTGACCCCTTTAAAAGCGTAGACGAGTTAGTAAATGAGACTGTGAAGGCTATACGGCCGATAATTCCTATAAAGATAGAGGAGACCGAGATAGCGATAAAAATCCCTGCGGCATACACCGGGCGAGTATATGAGCTAAAGGGTAATTATAGCGTGATAAAGGAGGAGTGGCAAGGAGATGGTTCATTCGTAGCGGTGGTGAAAATACCGGCGGGAATGAGAGATGAACTATTCTCTTTTTTGAACCATATAACAAAAGGAGATGTTGAAACAAAGATATTAAAGTGATGTACCATGTATAAAGTAGTGGTTCCAGGGGATTTTATCTCGACTGAGGTAAATCGTGCAGGCGATGGCACTTACGTTGAAGATGGTAATATTTATGCACTGAAATATGGCGTAGTGGACGATAGAGGCACGATAAAAGTGGTAGCACTTTCCGGAAAGTATATGCCAGTGAATGGCGACGTAGTGATAGGAAAAATAGTCGAGATTTCGTTCCCTTATTGGATTGTTGACATCGCATCGCCTTACGAAGCGCGATTACGCAAATCCGAATTTGGAAGGGGCGAGAATATAGATTTTGGTAACATGTGTGAGTATCTTGATATTGATGATTTGATTGTAGCGAAGGTAATGAATGTGGATGTAATGATGCGGATAGATCTGGCATTGAAGAACGAATTCAAGATGGATGGCATCGGTAGATTGATAGAAGTATCACCTACGAAGGTACCACGCATAATAGGACGGAGTGGTTCGATGATAAGGCTGCTGAAGGATAAATGTAATTGCTTCATCTTTGTCGCAAAGAATGGTCGTATCTGGATAAAGGGCAGTAGCGCAGATATGGACATCGCTTCGCAGACGGTGATGAAGATTGCGAATGAGGCTCATACGTCCGGGTTAACAGATCGGGTTGCACTTTTTTTAGATTCGTTTAAAAGTGAAAAAGGCGAGGGATAAGGAAGAAGAATGAAAGAAGAAAAAATAGAGCTTATAAAAGATGGTAAGAGATTAAGTGGTAGAGGTTTTGAAGAGCTCAGGCCTATAAAGATAGAAGTGGGCGTCTTAAAAAGGGCAGATGGGTCATGTTACTTTGAGTTAGGGAATAATAAGGTAATTGCTGCGGTATATGGGCCTAGAGAGATGCATCCGAGGCATTTTCAAAATGCGAAAATGGCGGTAGTCAAATACCGGTATAACATGGCACCTTTTTCGGTGGATGATAGAAAGAGACCGGGACCGGACAGAAGAAGTCAGGAGATTTCGATGGTTAGTAGGAAAGCGTTAGACCCTGTTATACTAAGAGAACTCTATCCAAAGACTGCGATAGAAGTGTATGTAGAGGTACTTCAGTCGGATGCCGGTACGAGGACAGCGGGCATAAATGCGGCTTCTGTCGCGCTTGCTGATGCCGGGATACCAATGAGAGATTTGGTTTCTTCTGTTGCCATTGGTAAAATAGATGGAAAAGTGGTATTGGACCTGGATGCAAAGGAAGACAATTTCGGTGAGGCGGATATGCCAATAGCAATGATTGCAAGGACAAACACAATTACGCTGCTGCAGATGGATGGTCGATTTAAAAAGGAAGAATTTGAACGTGGGTTGAAGATCGCGATGAGTGGTTGTCGTAAGATATACGAGTTGCAAAGAGCCGCGTTAGTTGAGAAATATAGCAAGAGTGGAAATGAGGAGTGAAAAATAGAAATGGGACAGGAAGTTATAGAGGATATAAGGAAGGATTACGTATATGACCTGATAGAAAAGGGAAAGAGGGCAGATGGGCGAGGATTTCTTGATTTTCGTGATATCATTGTAGAACGGGACCTAATAAAGAAGGCCGAGGGCTCAACACGGGTGCAGATAGGTGATACAGTAGTTTTAGTAGGTGTGAAGGTGGAACCAGGTGAACCTTTCCCCGATACTCCTAACAAGGGGATTTTAATGACCAATGCGGAGCTTGTACCTCTGGCATCGCCGGAATTTGAGTCGGGACCGCCGGGAGAGAACAGTATAGAACTGGCAAGAGTTGTAGATAGGGGTATTAGGGGCTCAGAAACGATAGATTTGGAGAAGTTATGTATAGAAGAAGGGAAGAAAGTCTGGATGGTTTTTATAGATATACATACTTTGGACAACGATGGTAACTTGGTGGATGCCGCTGCATTGGGTGCTATTATGTCTCTTTTGAACATTGCTATACCCTATGAGCAATATGGGTTAACGGGGGAAGACACACTGCAGATACGGGACACACCTGTTGCAGTAACAGTGGTGGAAATCAGAGGGAACCTCTTAGTGGACCCAAATGTATATGAAGAGAGCGCAGCCACGAGCAAGTTGACAGTGATTTCAAATGCAGATGGGTCAATATCCGGACTGCAAAAGAGTGGCAGTAATGGCTTAACGGAAGAAAAGATAGTAGAGATGACGAAAATAGGGATCGAAAAGGCGCGAGAAATAAGGGAGAAGTATTTACCTAAAATTTAGGGCAATAATATACCTCAGTTTATTTAATTTAGGACGCAGATTTACACAGATTTACACGGATCCAATTTTTTTCTGTGTTAATCAGTGTTAATCAGTGTCAATATTTTATTATTTTTTTTTAAAAAAGTTCAAGCGTGTGTTTGAGCCCGATTTTTTTTTCGTCTTCAACTTCAGCCTATAATAGTTTAATGGATGAGAAATCTTCTCACATATGTCGTCACTTCCAACACAGTTGCCATAAGTGCGCATTGTCCCACAGGACGGTGCGGTATAACGAACACTTCCCGTACCGCCTGCGATATGCCGCACCTGATACCTTGTTCTCTCTTCATCAAAATCCGGCGAGTTCTTGTATATCTCTATTATCTCATCCTCACTCAGCCCTAAATTCAACAAGAAAGCAGTAACCGCAAATCGCGCACCGTGAGTGACATTTATACCCACTTTTAAGTTGCTCAGAATGTAAGATATACAAGGTGGGAAACAGTTTGGGTCCTTCACGATGAAGCCTTCTGCATCGCCAAACTTCTTTCTGGTTTCCTCCAGCTCGCGCTTTATATCCTCGGTATAGCCTCTTATCGCATCACATACATATACGGGAACGTTCAATGGTAGGTCTTTCATTATCCTTTCATAGATTGCTTCTTGGATAATGCGAATAAATTCGCCCTTTTCCAGTTTCACACGCCCCTTCTCCAATCCACGGTTCACCAGTTTCCATTTTTTATCACGTAGATTAGTTGTGAACCGCAAGTAATCAACGAAAGGCATCTGAACATGCTCACGGAAAAAATCCACACGTATGCTAAACTCTTCGGCCATCTCGTAAATAATATCGGTGTCCGTATGGGAATCGGCTAATAACTTTTCGTGTGCCGCTTTAGCTTCGGATAACACATATCT
>CBDAFQ010000097.1:0-3263 GCA_965195275.1 uncultured ANME-1 euryarchaeote
TTTCAAAGAAACATTTAGTTAATAACACTTATCACAAGGAATTCAGTAAATTCTTCGATGCAGCGGAGCGTTTCTTCAACAATTTGGACGAACACCATCAAGAACTAACTAGCCTATTAACACAAAAGTTCCAAATTATACGTGCGGAGTAGTATATTTTCTTCCATGGGACCTCTTTCAATTTATATAGGGGGTTATATTTTAATATGTTTATGCTCGACAATTCTGCATACTGGTTGTTAAAACCTCCGTTAATTAGCATATGTTTACCCTAAGCAAAAACTTTTTATTGGAGGATACGAAAGATAGATTGATAGATAAACGAACAAAAATCGGTTATCCTCGGAAAGCCACAAAAAAGAGGTGAACAAATGAGCAAATTCACACTTAAGGAACTTGCAAAGAAGGTACTAAAAGAAGAAAGAAAGCCACTTACACCAGAAAAAATCTGGGAAATCGCAAAACAAAAGGGGTATGACAAACTTGGGAATTTTAAAGGCAAAACCCCCTGGAGAACAATTGGAGCAATAATTTATGTGGACGTTAGGGATAACAAACAGTCCCCCTTTGTCAAACTAGATTCCAAACCGAGAAAGTTTTTCCTGAAAGAATTAGCAAGTGAAGAAGATTTAAGAAAAATAGAAGAAAAAGAGAAAGCAAAGGTGGAAATACCAGCAGAAACAAAATATTCCGAAAAGGATTTACACCCATTCTTAACATATTTTGCTTATGCCTACTTGGGAGTGTATACCAAAACAATAAGTCATGAAAAATCGAGCAAGAAAAGCTATGCACAATGGTTACATCCCGATTTGGTTGGGGCATATTTCCCAATTGACGAATGGAAAGACGAAGTTATAGATTTTGCTAAGGAAATAGGAACTAAACTTATCCGGTTGTATTCTTTCGAGCTGAAAAAAGAATTAACTTTTTCAAACCTGCGAGAGTCATTCTTTCAAACTGTTTCTAACTCATCCTGGGCAAATGAGGGATATCTTGTTGCAGCGAAAATATCTCAAAACGATGATTTTCGATCCGAACTGGAACGGCTGTCCACTTCATTTGGAATAGGAATAATAAAAATTGATATAGACGATCCAGATTCATCAGAAATTCTATCCCCTGCAAGATTCAAGAGCGAGTTGGATTGGGACACCATCAATAAACTGAGCGGGGAAAATCGCGATTTTAAGGACTTCGTGAAAAGGATAAAAATTGATATTTCCAGTAAAGAGGTGAGAAAAGAGAAATACGATAAGGTCTTGGAAATAGAGAAATTAAAGGAGAGTATCAAAGAGGAGGGATAAAATGTATGTAGTATATGTGAATCACCCAAATAATAAGGCTATTGTGCACGACACTGATTGTGGAAAATATACAAATCGAAGAAGAGACAGAACTCACAATGGATATTGGTCAGACTTTGAACGTTTTGAAGAAGCATGGAATTAGGCTAAGAGCACAGAAAAAAAACCGTTGACACATGCGCCTTCTTCATCAGGTAAAAAGATGAACTGGCGAGATGCGTGGAAAGAGCTGCGAAAGCAAAGCGTTAAGTATTCATAAGAAAAAGCCGAAAAGCTTTTTATGTTGTATAGACATACAATATCGTTAAACGATACAATGATGAGAAATATCTTTTTGGGGTTTATCAGAATACACATCTTGCATCATGCGAATGAAGGAGAGATCTTTGGTGTAGCGATCATGGATGAACTCAGAAGGCATGGTTATTCTATAAGCGCTGGAACACTCTATCCTATACTCCATTCTTTAGAGGCAAAAGGCTATCTAACAAGAAGGAACAACGTTGTTAACGGCAAGGTAAGGAAATACTATCGGATAACAGAGAAGGGCGTAAATGCTCTTGATGAAGCGAAACCAAAAATTAAAGAACTTGTGGATGAGGTATTATGAAAGCCCCAAAAAACTTTAAAACTGGCTTGATGAAAGGTGTTGGAGCCAATGTAGTCATTCTTGGGTTGGTTAGTTTATTTACTGATTTAAGCAGTCAGATGGTATTCCCCCTGATCCCGCTTTTTTTGACCACCGCATTAGGTGCCAGTGCCGCGGTTGTTGGTTTGATAGAAGGTGCTGCGGAAACCACCGCCAGCCTGTTAAAAGTATTCTCGGGTTACTGGTCTGATAAAATAGCGAGAAGAAAACCCTTTCTCCTTTTTGGTTATGGTCTTTCATCGTTAATGAAACCATTGTTTGCAGTTTCATATATATGGCCGAGTGTATTGGTAATCAGGATTGCAGAGCGGGTGGGAAAAGGTATCAGGAACGCACCCCGAGACGCAATCATAGCTGAGTCCTGTGACACAGACGTAAGAGGAAAAGCATACGGTATTCATCGAGCTATGGATGGTATAGGCTCAATCCTTGGCGCTGTTCTGGGTCTTATCCTGCTCATTTATCTCGGTTTCAGGAATGTTTTTTTAGTTGCTGGTATACCCTCCTTAATCGCCGTTCTGTTGATATTATTTGTAAGGGAAGAGAAGAAGACACATATTGTCACTAAATCACTGCAGATTAGTTTAAAAACACTCACACCACAGCTAAAATGTTTTATTATTGTTGCGACCGTATTTACGCTTGGGCATTTTGGTTATGCGTTTTTAATGTTGCGAGTACTTGATCTGGGCTTAAAGATTGACGGGTGGTTCACTTTGGGTCCCAATCCCACCGCAATGTTGTTGTACGCGATATTTTATGTGTGTTACACTATTTTCACAATACCCGCAGGTACACTCTCTGATAAGATAGGCAGAAAGCCGGTTATCGTCATTGGCTATTCGCTGTTTGGGTTGACGTCTCTTAGCCTTGTCTTTGTATCGAATCTCTTTTCGATTATCGGGTTATTCATGTTATATGGTGTGTTTTATGCCATGATAGATGGTGTTCAGAGAGCATTTGTTGTTGATTTAGCGTCATCGGAGCTAAAAGCTACTGCATTAGGTGCTTTTCACACTGCCACTGGCTTAGCCGCCCTGCCGGCTGGCTTGATTGCCGGTTTACTTTGGGATATGGTAAGTCCGGAAGCGACATTCATTTATGGTTTTGTTCTATCGGCCATTGCAATAGCGTTATTCATGCGATTTGTCAAAGAGAAAGATTAAGAAAGTATTCCGTTTTTTATTGTATATAAAGTATAGCTTCTTTCTATTTAAGACACAGATTTACACTGATTTACGCAGATTTATTTTAGTTTAACCGTGTTGATTCTCATCATCTGTGTTAATCTGCGTTAATCTGTGTCC
>CBDAFQ010000098.1:0-5978 GCA_965195275.1 uncultured ANME-1 euryarchaeote
ACTGGGTTGTATCAAATGGTATAGAACAAAGGCGATATGAACAGATTATAGCAACGCAACCGGTTTTTGATCTTATTCACGCAATTGCGGATGTTCCACCGGCGATTTACAATGCCCTGCACGAATTGAAATACAATTCCCTTATCTCTGTAATGCTCGGGCTCAACGTGGAGGATCTAAACGATTTCTCATGGTTGTATATACCCGATGGTGATTGTCTCGCCCATAGAGTCGCTTTCCCATCGAATTACAGTGAAAGCGTTGCACCAGAAGGAAAGAGCGCTGTTCTCGCTGAGATAACTTATAATAACGGTGATTCCATAGCTAAATTGTCGGACGAAGAGATAATAACTCGCACTATAGAAGAACTGGATAAAAAAGGGATTATCAATAAGGATACAGTATGCTACAGCAAAGCAAAGAGGACGAAGTTTGCATATGTCATCTATGATTTGAGTTATAAGAAGAATATCGAGGTGATAATGAGCTTTTTAAACCACATAGGGATTTACCCGGTAGGACGGTTTGCGGAATTCAAATATCTTAATATGGATGCATGTATAAGAAATGCACTGGATTTTACAAAGGAACTGAATAAATACTATGATGAACAAGAAAATCTCGGTCGTCATCCCCACGTATAATGAAGAGCGATATGTAAAACGATGCTTGAAGAGCCTTGTAAATCAAACCTTACATCGCACTGAATTTGAGCTCATAGTTGTGGACGGCGGGAGCACAGACAGAACAGTAGAAATAGCACAGGACTATGCTGATATAGTAATGCAACAGAAGAGCAAAGGTGTCGGCGGTGCGAGAAACGATGGTGTGGATGCGGCAAGTGCAGAACTTATCGCGACAACAGACGCCGATATAATTCTACCGGGAGATTGGCTTGCGCGTATATGTGCAAATCTCGCACGTGAAGGTGTTGTCGTGGCTTACGGACCGATAAAACCTATTGAAGACAAATTTAAATACCTGTTCTTAATCGGGATGTTTAATAAGCTCATGCATGTATTCGCTATCCTAAGGGTATTTTATTTCACGATCGGGTCAAATACGGCATTCCGAAGACGTGCATTCTTGCAGGTGAGTGGATATTCTGATATGCCGGCAGGAGATGATTATGGGATCGCACTGAAGCTAAGACGCAAGGGCAGGATAATCTATGACCCTTCTCTTTACGTATGGTTCTCTATGCGGCGCATGGAGAAGTTCGGCATCCTGCGAGCTTTATATGTCTGGATACTAAATGTAGTATCAGCAAAAAGGGGCAAGCGTCCAAAGGTAAATTACATGCAACAAACATATAAATAAACCCGCTACCATGAAGATAATTCAGGCTTCTTGTTACTACCCGCCGCATATTGGCGGTGTGGAAAATCACGTTATGGAGCTGACAAAGGCATTAATGAGGAAAGATAATGACTTGCAGGTTCTAACTTCCGACATTCCGAAGAATGTGTATAACGACTGTATTAAGTTCAAGGCAAAGGAGATTTTTCCTCATTATGTGCCTTTCATCTTCGGATTATCTAAAATAAAGTACATGGACGCAGATATATTCCACTCCCACTGTCCACCGCCATTTTTTTCTAAAGCTATCTGTAAAGCGAACAAAAAACCACATGTCATTACTTATCATTTCGATGTCAAAATCCCGAAAAGGGCAGGGAATATTAGAATTCCTACGTTGCTGGGCGAATATGTAGAAAAGTATTATGCACAGCATTACGCTTTGAAAGTAATAGAAGATTGTGACGCTATTATTGTAACCGGTAAGAGCTATGCCGAGACATCGCCGATTCTTCATTAATTCCTTTCTCAATGCCATGTCATCCCGAACGGGATAGATATAAGTAAATTTGATGCTACGATAAGGACATTAAATGTGCGAAGAGCGAAAATTGTGCTCTTCGTCGGTCGGCTCGTTCTGCCAAAGGGTATAGGCTATTTAATAAGAGCAATGCCAGCGGTTTTGAAAGAGGTCCCGGAAGCGAAACTGGTAATCGTGGGAGAAGGCGAAGAGCAAAAAAAATTGGTCGCGCTAGTAAGAAATCTGGCTTTAGAGGACAAAGTTGAGTTCCGGGGCTACGTGAAATTTAAAGAGCTGGTTAAGAGTTATAGAGCGGCTTCTGTTTTCGTTTTACCATCATTTACAAGGCTTGAGAATTTCGGTATTGTGCTGTTAGAAGCAATGGCATGCAGGACACCTGTAATAGCTTCTGACATCCCCGGTGTAAGGGAGAACATAACAAAGGCTAATGGACTATTATTCCCTCCAAGAGATGTTGATAGCTTGGCGGATTCCATTATAACGATAATTTCCGATGATGAAAAGGTAAAGCGTATGGGCGAAGCAGGAAGGAAGCTTGTAGAAGAGAAATATGACTGGAATGAGATAGCCGAGCAAGTATCTAAGTTGTATGGTGGTCTTTAACGCATCTCGCTGATAACTTTTACGCTCGTTATGCCTCCCACCATCAGGTTTAGATAATATGTACTCAATCGCCATATAAGCATGAATACACCCAATATAGCTGGGTCTACCAGGTTATGATATAGGGCTGTGACACCGACTTCCGCTATGCCGCTGCTACCGGGCGTTATAGGCACCGCCACGATTATCGTGAGGATGAATTGTGCGGCAATTGAATATAGCCAGACAGGATCTGCGCCGAGACCAAGCAGTAAGAATGACGGTATCAAAAACGCAATCAGCCAAAATGCAGCGGTAATGAACAAAGCGAGTCCAAGAGTGATTTTTCCGTTATATCGGAACCTATTTATAGCACTAAAAAAATTGTCTATCTCTATAAGTATCTTATCCTTTATCTTTTCCACTCTTCTACTCTGTATCTTCGCGAGCAAGGCTTTAATGACTTTCGTCGCCTTTTCTGGCTTCGCTACTGCATAAGCCATGAAAAAAACGCATGCGATGATTAAAACACCGATGACCGTAAAAATAACGTATATGACTGTATTGTTGGCTAATACCTCTCGAAATAGCAGAAAACTCAGTGCCGTACCAATCGCGACTACGACAAAGTCCAGTACTCGCTCACCCAAAACGACCGCTGTTCCATCACCAACGCTAAATCCGTCTTTATTCAGCAGGTATATCCGCACAGGTTCGCCGCCGAACTGCGACGGTGTTATGCAAGCAGCAAAGAGGCTAGAAAAAATTATCTTTAGCGATTTCGGCAGGCACAACCTTTTTACTTCTCCGCTACCATCATGAGTTCCGATAAAATTACCCATTATCTTTAAGCGACAGCCCCATAGTATCCAGGACACGGCATGCATGCCAATTGCTAATGCAAGATAATAAGGGTTGATTTCTGTAAGATAATCCAAAGTCTCTCTGGTTATTTTGTAGGGTGAGTAGAAGAGGATGAAAAGTATAGTTGTGATACTTATTAGAATGGATGTGGACAGCAATAGTAGTTTCCGACGTTCTGGCATAAAAAGGTAATATGTTTATCAATATAAAAACCACAAGATTAACACAAGAAATGGGTGTTAATATGGGGGGAATTAACTATCCACTATGCTCGTCAAGGGGATACTGAAATCAGAATAGAATTAATGTTCTCTCGTGGAAATCTGTGTAATCTCGTGGTTCATATTGTTTCAGAAGTGCCAGAAGAGATGGTCTGCAAAGACTTGCAAAATGATTTGGCCAGATAATAAGTGAAAAGAGCTAACGCTATACCTGCAAGGATATCTATTAGCCAGTGTATGCCAAGATACAATACGGCAAAGATCGTAGCTGGGAATGCAAAGTATATAAATATCTTATAACGCCTGTAATTAGTGCCACACATAATTAAAAATGCACTAAATACCATTGCCACATGCAAACTCGGAAAACAGTTGTCTAAAGGATCAAAAGTAGTAATAGCCGCGCATATACGTGGAAATTGTTCGTATATGAGTGGTTCCACACCCGGTAAAGTTGCTCCGGTCGTGGATACATTGAAGAGCATGAAAAAAGGAAATGCAATTAAATAATTGAGCGAGAACATCAATGCCGCTCGTTTGAATAAAACAGTCTCCCTATAATGGCTCAATAACAAGATTGTGAAAATCAAAGCACAGGGATATATTATGATATAAGTAAATGTCATTAAATATGTAAGTGACGAGTAAATCCCTTTTTGAAATATCTGCGCGATATCAGGATTAATAGCGCTAATAAGTGCTGTGTAATCATAATACCCAAATCGCAATGTAATTTTATGCTGAATTGATGCTTGTTTCAGGCATAGGGCAAGAACCAATAAGACTAGTAGTACGTAGAACCGACATTCTTTGATAAATTGCTTTTTCGTCCGTCTTGCTTCTGTCATCGTGCGCACACAATATATAATTTTCTGTGTTACTAAAAAAAAGCCAGCACACCCATATAAACGAGTGTTATAAGTGTAGATCGAAGAAAAGAGCCAAGAACCACTGCAAGCCAGGTCATTAAGGACGTCATTCCTAATATCCTACCTGCTATTGATCCCACAGCAGCGCCCGTATACTGGAATGGTATCATGACAAAAGCAGTAAGCCCTATAAACCCTAATCTCTCCGCCCATTTATATTTCCGTAATGCTTTTTCTCCTTTTGCCTCTGTCCATTCTACAAGCTTTCCTAGATATGGTATCTTCTTCGCATAGTCTAAGTTCCAGACCAGGAATAAAGAAAGGGTCGCGTCAACAAAAACCATAAAGGCTATAAGGGCTGCGGGGAATAGTGGGATGCCGAAATTAGGGTGTAAACCGGCAAAAATAGCCGCTTCCGTGCCGAAGAGCGGCATAAAGAAATAAGTGGTAAGCACTGCCGCATATGTTGCATACACTTCCGGCTCGGTGAATAGCCAGAACAATACCCCTGCTACACCAGCGAGGCAAAAGGGGATAACGAATTTTGCTATAGCTAGCTTATTCATCTGTAACACTCTACATACATTCGCCTTCACATTCAGTTCCATTTCTTTCTTTTAATACTAACAAATAATAAAAAATTATCAGTTATAAAGGGGGAAATAAAAGTGAAACTGAGAATAATATATGACAACGAAGCGAAGGGCAGTTTAAAGAGCGACTGGGGGTTCTCTTGTCTGATCGAAGCAGATAATAGTAAGATACTATTTGATACAGGTGCATCTGGCGATATTTTATCATACAACATGAAGCAGTTGGAGCTGATAAGAGAAAGCATAGATGTTATTGCACTATCGCACGAGCACTGGGATCACGTTGGTGGTCTTGATGCAGTATTGCACCCAGAAGTCGAGGTGTATCTACCCAGATCATTCTCAAGCGAATTAAAGAAGAGGATTGCGAAGCAGGTGGCGAAGGTCATTGAGGTATCAGGACCAGGAGATATTACTCCGGGAGTTCATACAACTGGCGAACTTGGGCCGAAGACAAAAGAGCAGTCCCTGGTTCTGGAGACAGAAGGGGGTGTAGTTGTTCTAACAGGCTGTGCGCATCCCGGTTTGAGCAACATTGTAGCTGCGGCAGCGTATTTCGGTGAGGTATACGGTGTAATAGGCGGTTTTCATGGGTTTGATAAGCTGGAGCTGTTGCGTGGGATAAAAAAGATAATACCATGTCATTGCACTGCACATAAGAAGGAGATAATGGCGATGTACTCCGAGAAGGTAGAGTGGTGTGGCGCAGGAGCGGTAATAGAGTTATAGCAGAATCCAAATCCCAAGCATCGAATTACAAACAAATTCCGAGCACTAAATCCAAATTAATAAACGCATTTGGTTTTTGGTCATTAGGATTTGTTTTTGTGAGATCTGCCCACAACCCTGCAAGCCATGTAAGGGCTTAATTTGGTGCTTGTAATTTGGGATTTCCACAGTCTATTGAGCATATTCAATCGCCCATCCCAATCGCCATCAAATATCCACGTGCTCGCTCAGTTTTGGGAAATCTATTCGCAAGTTTCCAGAACTCAGGTCCGTGTCTTGG
>CBDAFQ010000099.1:0-1960 GCA_965195275.1 uncultured ANME-1 euryarchaeote
CAGCTTCTTTCTTCTCTTTCATCAACTGGTGTATCAAATCTGCACCGGACTTATCTATCGGCTTTGCTTCTATAAATCCGCGCTCCAAAGCGTATTCAAATACCTCCTTACCGAAATCAGTGTGGACTATTACTGTTGATGTGCCCGCAGGTGAACCGACATTTCCGACACTTATATCAGAAAACAACCCGCTGAAATCTTTGCATATCTTGCACCCTTCTCGCTTATAAGACTCTATCTCGTTAATAGCCACACTCAATAGCTCCTTCTCGCCGGAATAGACGTGGAAAAGATCATCCCTAATGTCCAATTTTGTTATCTCACTTAGATTTATACCACACTTGCGTTCAAGAAATTCCTTTATTAGCTTCTCATATGAATAAACACCCTGGCAAAACAGCCCTATTCTTAACCGCAGAGTAGACGAGAAGTTATGTGCATTGTGGCTACCCCGACCTACAACAAGCATCTTCTCATAACCTGCCATCTGGCACGGCGTCCCTACCATCGCAACAGACCACAGCCCGTAGTTCATAATAGCAACGGGTATGCCAGTCAGAGTTGCCGCAGGCGTGTATTTGCTACCTGCACCCTTTATCAAGCCCGCTTTATCCATTGCTACTTGCACCTCTGGCTTCCAGTCACCGCTATCTACAACTGTTATACAGCCCTCTGCTACCGCATCGGCAAGTGCATAAGCAAGTAGCGTAGTAACAACACCACCATCCTGACACGCATTTTTTAGCTCTTCATCTTTACTAACAACCTCGTAAATCTCTTCAAGCCCTTCCATTAATTCCGGTTCCTCTACCCTTGGACATTGATAATAACAATATCCACAATTAGGCGGGCATAGGTGGCTTTCTCTCATCGCTGGTCTTTCTTTTGTCAGGTCTATACTGAGATAGCCGTAATCGAGTAAACTGCAAGTAGCGACACAGCCACCACAAAGTGTACATTTACCCGTCTCTATCACTTCTCTATTCAAATCGCCGAACCCTTTCTTCTCTTCCATTTTTTACCCCTTTTTGTTCCTTGTTACCATAAACTATGCATTAGCATAACAAATAAAAATTCCAGCATCTGCATACATATAATCAGAACTATGAGATCACACCGAAGAGAGAAAAATATTGTGATTAGTTATAAGACGCTAATTCGTCCTTACCCTGCGGAAGAACAGGATAAGCGGGATAACAACCTTGAATAATGGTAGACGGAGCTCTGTTTCTATATCTGCATCCATGCGCACCTTGTCAAACGAGGGTTCTATTTCAATTTCAAGTTCTGATTCCGGCAGGATTGCTTTCGCTATGCCACTGCCGGCATATAAAAAACCAATCAGCATGCCTGTCTGGGCTGGGTCTGATAGCCCCACCTTCACCTTGCCCCTCAATCGCTTTACAGATGTGTTTTTAGTGAGCGCCCCCACCAAGTCCATTCCCGCATCATAGAGCTCATTTGCGTTCCATACAAGCTTATTCCAATCGGTGGGCTTCTTTTTCTCCTTTTTCGCGGGATCTGTCTTCTTAAGGTCCTTCGTCAGAATGGTAACGCCCAAGACACGTAATCGGAATTCCCGCTTCGCCGAGCTAACGTCCAGGCGACCGGAAGAAATACCTTTTAAGAGCCTAAATGATACACATAGTTGTGCCAGTGGTCCTTCCTTAACAGGCCTAAGCGAAATGTCAGCCGGTATTAGAAGCGCAGCAGCTAGTAGCGCTACTATGATTACTAAAACAACTGCGAGGATCAGTATCAGGTCCATCGTACGTATTTTATTTTATTTTTGTATATAAAGTATAACTTCTACCTGTTTAGGACGCAGATTTACACAAACCTTTTCTTAAAAAGAAAAGCTTTACCAAAAGAACATTTGTGTTTTTCTTTTAGCACATGCTAAATTTTCTTTTTGTAAAAAAGAAAAAGTGTTGTGTTAATCTGTGTCAATAATTAATTT
>CBDAFQ010000100.1:0-2191 GCA_965195275.1 uncultured ANME-1 euryarchaeote
TCATTTAAGATTAAAGAGGTAGCTCAGCGTGTATCTGATAATAGTAGGGTTAGGCGGAATAGGAAGAAATCTGGTGGACATCGCAACGAAGGATAAGAATGATGTGGTGGTCATAGATGAGGATGAGAAGAGATGCAAAGAGATAGCCGAGAAGTACGATGCTTTAACCATTGTAGGCGATGCCACTGAGCGGTCCACCTTAGAGGAGGCAGAAGCGAGCAGAGCAGGTGCACTTATCGCTACCACCTCGGACGATGCTGCTAATTTGATGATGGCCCTGACGGCAAAAGAGTTGGGCACAAAGAAAACTGTTGCCGTTGTGAATCAGGACGAGCATGTGGATATGTTCAAACGTGCGGACATATTTCTGTTTGAGAATCCGGACATGACCGTTGCGCGGCACCTATATCTGTCAGCGAAAAGGCCGAAGATAAAAGATTTCCTTACCGTAGGTGGCGGAAAAGCGGAGATATTTGAGGTCATTGTCTCTGAGGGGTCACGAGCAGTGGGAAAACCGTTGTCAAAGTTGCGTATAAAAGAGGCGATCGTGGTGGCGATAGAGCGAAATGGCGATATAATACTGCCAAAAGGCGATACGGTCATCCAGATACATGATCAGATAACCACATTTGCGAAGGCGAAGGAAGTAGAGAAGATAAGTGCGCTTTTTGCACCGTAAAGAGTTCAGTTTAAGCCCTCCAAAATGCCGGTGTCAGCAGAACTAAAACGGTAAAAAGCTCCAACCGTCCTACCCACATGCAAAGGGACAGGATGATTTTCCCTATTATCGGTACAGAAGCGTAATCCAAAGATACAAGACCAAAACCAGGTCCTACATTACCCAGTGTCGCCGCTACTGAAGAAGCTGCACTGACCATATCCAAGCCTATCGCGCACATTGCAACTGAGGAAACCGCAAATATCAGGATATAAGAGATAAAGAAGGCACTAATACCCTGCAGGATGTCCTCAGAAATGGGTTTATTTCCGCTCTTCAGCACAAAAATAGCATGTGGATACAGAATTTGGTAAATCCTTTGCTTTATACATTTTAGCAATACGTATATCCTGATGACTTTTATGCCTCCGCCTGTTGATCCGCCGCAAGCACCAATGAACATCAGAGCGAACAGAACGATCTTGGATAAATCACTCCAGGCATTATAATCTGCGGTTACGAATCCCGTAGTGGTCATAAAGGAAACCACCTGGAACCCACCGTAACGGAATGCGTCCTGTAATGATCCGAACTCATGGATATACAAGTCAGTGACTACTATAGCGATCGCCATTACGAGAAGTAAGCAATAGACCTGAAATTCCTTGTTTGCCACAATCTTTTTGGGGTTTCGTATTAAAGAATAGTGCAAAATGAAGTTCATACCCGCGAGAAACATGAATACCACTATGATTAACTCCGCTATCGGGTTCATGTATCCACCGATGCTTTCAGGGAGAGGGGAAAAGCCACCGGTAGGCATTGTGCTGAATGCCGTACAGAACGAGTCGTACAAAGACATCTTCGCAGCCAAAAAAAGTGCCAGAATTTCCACGGCTGTCAAAAGCAGGTACATTGACCACAGCATTCTTGCGGTCATTTGAACTCTCGGTCTAATCCGTTCGGACATAGGACCGGGGAATTCACGGTCAAACAGTTGGCTGCCTGCAACGCCGAACGTTGGCAGTATAGCGATGAAAAGCAGAATTACACCCATTCCGCCAAGCCACTGCGTAAAACTTCGCCATAGCAGTATGCTGCGATCAACCCGCATTAAATCGGGAATTACCGTGGAGCCCGTGGTTGTGAAGCCGGACATCGACTCAAAAAAGGCATCCACTGGACCTAACGTAGATGAGAAGAGGTATGGCAGAGCGCCAAAAACGGCAACTGCAAGCCATCCAAAAGCAACAATGACAAAACCTTCTCGCCTTTTTATCACCCCTTCTAGCCCTACCACCTTCTTTAAAATCACGCCAATTGTGGTGGTTATCACAAGCGGGATTATCCAGGTCTTTATAACAAAAAGAGATACTGCACCCTCATCATACAGAGCCATAGCAAGCGGGACAATCATTAAAATACCCAGATACGTCAAGATGCTTCCTATGCCCCCGAGTATAATCTTTCCCTCCATACCTATACAGTATTTGTTTAGCTCCTTTTTATAACCACAAGATTACACGGATTTCC
>CBDAFQ010000101.1:0-4429 GCA_965195275.1 uncultured ANME-1 euryarchaeote
TTAGTTAGAATAAAAAATGATAAACCTCGACATGGCACGTATTTTTGACGAAATAGCGGACATTTTTGAGGTGAAAGGAGAGAACCCGTTCAAAATAAGAGCGTATAGACGAGCAGCTCGTACGATAGAAACGCTTACGCAAGATTTGAAAGTGATAGCGGAGCGAGGCGGAATTAACGAATTGAAGAAAATTCCCGGTGTAGGTGACGCAATCGCGAAGAAGATACTGGAGATTGCAGAAACCGGCGATTGCAAGAAGCATATAGAACTAAAACAAGAAGTGCCCACCGGCTTGCTTGAGCTCTTAGCCATTCCTCGTATCGGGCCGAAGACAGCGGCAAAAGTGCATGACGAGCTTGGCATCTGCAGCATAGCGGACCTGGAAGAAGCTGCCAAGTCTCATAACTTGGAAAAGCTTCCGGGATTAGGTGCCAAAGTGGAAGAGAACATATTGAAAGGAATAGCGCAATACAGAAGCTATAAAGGCCGTGTTCTGCTTTCCGAAGCGCTCCCGCGTGCGGAATCAATAGTAACCGAGTTGAAGAAGTTGGATGCAGTGGCAAAAATAACCATTGCCGGGAGTTTGCGCAGGATGCGTGAGACGATAGGGGATATAGACATATTAGTGGTCTCAAAGAGACCGCAAGATATAATGGACGCGTTTACGTGTCTCGACGGTGTCGAGGACATAATGGCAAAAGGCGATACGAAATCATCCATTGTATTACGGGGTATAAATGTGGACTTGCGGGTCGTAGATGAAATATCTTTTGGTGCAGCAGCTCATTACTTCACGGGCTCCAAGCACCATAACATAAGAATACGGGAGTTGGGCATGAAGCAAGGGTTAAAAATAAACGAATATGGCATCTTCAGAGGTGATGTGCGGATAGGCGGGGAGGATGAAGCGGACGTGTTCGCGAGTGTAGGTCTAGCATATATCCCACCCGAGTTAAGAGAAGATCGGGGCGAGATAGAAGCCGCTAAGGCGAATAGGATACCTGAATTGGTGGCGGCGAACGATATAAAAGGCGATCTGCACGTGCATACAAACTGGAGCGATGGTAAGAACAGCATAGAAGAGATGGCTATGACTGCTATTTCCTGCGGTTATGAGTATATTGCAGTAGCGGACCATTCTCCTGCGGTTGGTATTGCAGGTGGCATGACGGCAGAGAAAATAAGGAAAAGGCTGGATGAGATAGAAAAGTCGAATACTAGATTTGAAGATGAAGGCATCAATTTCAGTGTTTTATCGGCATCCGAAGTAGATATAAAGTCCGATTTCTCTATGGACTTTCCTGATGATGTATTAAAATCCTTAGACGTGGTCGTGGGTGCGATCCATACTAAATTCTCGCAAGATCGTGAGACTATGACAAAGCGGATAGTTACCGCAATTGAGAACCCCAACGTGGATATAATTGCGCATCCCACCGGTCGTCTCCTGGGAAAGCGGGACCCGTATGAAGTGGATATGGAGCAGCTTATGGAATCGGCAAAGGCTACGGGCACCATCATGGAACTTAATTCGTTCCCCGGTCGGCTGGACCTCAACGATGTCCATTGCAAGATGGCGAAGGATTACGGTGTGCTCATTGCCATCTCAACGGATGCGCATGATGTGATGCAGATGCGCGATGTTATAAAATACGGCGTGGCAACTGCAAGAAGAGGCTGGCTTGAACCGAAGGATATAGTGAATACGAGGGGATTGGAGGACCTACGGGGGTTATTGGAGAGGCGATAAAAAAAGTGTAGCCTCTCTAAAACGTTTTCAATTCCTCTCTTATCACCATCTCTGTTATCTCAGTTATGTTTGCGAGCCATTCATCAGTTATCCGCTCCACCTTCTTCTCTATTGACCCCAAGTTCACATCGCTTTTGGGAACAATCTGAGCAGTTGCCACCTTCGGGTCGTCTATCCCCCTGCCTATCTCAGAGAGGATCTTTATATACACCTCTAAAATCCCATCCACCTTCTCCACTACCTCGTTCGCTATTGTATTAGCAAGCAAATTGTATATCTTCCCTGTATGGTTAACCGGATTTTTTCCGGGTGTTCCTTCCATACTCATCGGTCTGTTTAATGTGATAAGTCCATTACACCTATTACCGCGACCCTCAGCCCCGTCATCACCCATCTCCGCTGATGTTCCGGACACCGTGATATAAACAGAGTCAGGCGAGTCAGCCACGTTTATCATGGTATTTACTTCTCGGGATGTATAAGCTTCCGCAACACCGTTTATATATTCCTTTAATCTACGCCTTGTATCCTTATAGTGCTCGTAATCATCCACGTATTTAGATACAAAGGCATCACCTATCGTTAATGAGATCTTATCCTTTTCTCTAAGTGCCATCACCTTCATATCCTCTCCTATCGCTTTCTCCTTGTTGCGTAAGTCAGCCATCACTTTATTTTCTGCATTAAGAGCAATGGTCTCTATTTCAGAAAGGGGTGCATGCGCAACACCGAAAGAGGTATCATTTGCCATTGGCACTTCTGTATTACTCTTAAAAACTTCTATAAGGTCTGAGGAGCCATCCCCCATTCTACTCTCTATTATAACGTGGTTATCCACGTCCAAGTTCTTTATATTTCGCAAATAGTCCTTCGCCGCTCTCGTTGCTACGATGTCTACCGCGATCTCTTCGCCTTCAAACCTTCTTGTTGCCCGGCCGCCCAACAATATGTAAATCGGAGAGATGACCTCACCGCCACCATATCGCGGATTTGACCTGCCGGCAACGAGTTGCACCTTATCGGTATTATGATGTAGTATTAATCCGTACTTCCTTCTATACTCCTTGCAGAGCGCAACACTAACAGCCTCTGCTATGCCATCGCATAGGCTGTCCGGATGTCCCAAACCTTTCCTTTCCACTATCTCTATCTCTTGCTCTTCTACTGGTTCCGTGCTTACAGTCTCAACTTTTATATTCCTCTTTACTGATTTGCCCCCACTCATTTTTACACCTCTTTTTACTATGACAAATGAACTAAATTTAAATCCCTTTAGTAAAACTATCTTTACTAAAGAAAAGTTTATTGGGAATTACCGCACTGTTACCCGTAGGGTCATCTATTATTAATGTCATACTTGCTTTACCCGCTTTTATTCTGTCTATCTGCTCCAAAACCGTCTCGGCACGCTTCTTCGCAGTACCTTCTACATCTCGGGCCAACATCTTCACCACCCCTTCCACTCGATTTAATACGCCTTCAACAGTGGAAATAAATGCGTCACCCCTTTTTGGCTCTACGCTTACAAACAATTCTGGTATCTCAATGGTTCCAAACGGTGACCTTATAACAATTGCATTTAAATCAT
The DNA here is from genome assembly GCA_965195275.1 of uncultured ANME-1 euryarchaeote. Taxonomy (GTDB): domain Archaea; phylum Halobacteriota; class Syntropharchaeia; order Alkanophagales; family Methanospirareceae; genus Methanophaga. The sequence goes on from CBDAFQ010000101.1 coordinate 3,339, forward strand.
CTGTAGAAGAAATAACCATCTCACATCTTGTCCGCTTCTCCTCTGTGAGCACCATTACATCGGTAGTATGATACCCGCATGATGAACAAACCGCAGTAGTTATCATTATTTCGCCGAAGAAAGGGATTTTATAGGGCACAAAATGTAATTCACTTTCCGCACCGCAAAGAGGGCATTCCTCTTTCACCGCATTGCAACTCCGTGGTAAGAGCTACCGCCCACTCAGTTTTTTCCGCTCTATCCTAATTCCTTCTGGTGCTATAACTACCAGATCATCACCGATACCGGCAATGTCTCCGCCCACATCAAAGGATGCCAGCTTCAAGTCTTTTATCGCTTTCTCTACCAGGACTCTATCCTGCCTTGCCAGCGATATATCAAGAATCAGTATATTGCCTGCATATATCTCCTTTTTCAATTCGGGGACATCATATAAGCCGGTCAATTCCGAAGTCTTTATGTACTGCTTTACGCCTTCTTCATCCTTCATATCTGCTTCGTACTCTTCTATGTCCAGGTCTAGATAATCGCCAGCATTCGTACTCCCCCCCTTCTTCACAAATAGCTTCTCAAAACCATCTTTTATATTCATTTCTTACTCCCACTCCCGTGAACAATAAATATCCATCTTTCTTGACACATAAAAATATGGCTTTTATCAGTTAAATAGTATCTCATGTTTTCATTTCATATCATAGGTTCATCAAAACTTCCACAACTTTTGCATTCTGTTCCCGTGTCCCCACGCTAATCCGGATAAGAGAATCATTTGCACCCCTAAACGAAGCGCAATCCCGCACTATTATCCCATTCTCCATTAACGTGTCACAAACTGCATACGATTTCCGTGGTGCGACGTCCAGGAGCACGAAATTCGCCTGCGAGGGATACACAGCGAATAACTGCTGCAGATTTGACTCAAGGAATTGTCTCCCCTCTCGCACCAGCTCTACGCTCATACGCAAATGCTCATTATCACGTAACGCCACAATTGCCGCTTTTAAGGCTATGTTATTAACGGTAAAGGGGATTGAAACTTTCTTATACTGACTTACAAGCCATTCAGGTAATACCCCATATCCTACCCTTAG
>CBDAFQ010000102.1:0-6795 GCA_965195275.1 uncultured ANME-1 euryarchaeote
TTTGTTCCCGCTCGATTATTGAAACGGGCTAAAAGGAAGTAACTAATCAAAAGTTCCTACTCGGGGAATTTCCCCGCTATAAAGGTTCATGCATCCGGTATCCTACATCCCCACAAAAGCATATCTATCTAACTACTGAACACAACCCGATAAAATGCAAATTCGCGGCTTAACGAATCAACATTATTCTTCTTGATTCGGAATCCGTGTGATTCACCTTCATACTCCACATATTCATACATAATCCCCCCTTCTTCGAGATTTCGCGCTAACTCGCGTGAGCATTCAGGCGTGACGATTTTATCGGCGGTACCCTGGAATATGATCATGGGCGCTTTTAATCGATCCAAATGGTTTATTGGCGAACGCTCCCTGTACTTTTTCTCGCCCGCAGGTAATTTCGCACCGACTAAATTATCTATATATCGCGATTCAAACTTGTGCGTCTCTTCCACTAACGTAATGAGATTGCCAATCCCATAATAACTTGCCCCAGCGGTAAAGAGATCAGGATATTGAGTCATAACTCGCTGCACCATATAGCCACCTGCACTACCGCCTCTAACTGCAACCTTGGCACCATCAACCTTCCCGTCCTTTATTAAGTACCGCACGGCATCTGCCACGTCCTCCGCATCAATAACGCCCCATCGTGATAGCAATTCATCCCGATATCTCCGACCGTAACCAGTACTACCACGGTAGTCCACATCAATGACCGCAAACCCGGCAGAGGTCCAGAACTGTATAGTCGCGGCGAATACACCTCTTGCACTACTTGTTGGACCGCCATGCGCCATCACCAATAACGGTGGTTTATCATCTTCCGGAGCAGTATATCTGCTATTCCGTGGCATGTAAAGATAACCATGAGCATGTTCCCCATCTTTTGTAGGATAAGAAATGATGGTTGGCAGAGAAATATCCGAGCTACTCATCGCTATACTTGAACTTGTCTTCAATATTTCGTCGGTTTTCGATTCTAGATCTAAACAGAATATAGCATAAGACGTCTTAGCGCTTGCACCGATAAAGAATACCCTGCCCCGCTCATCTGTTCTGATATTGCTATAACAGGATAAACCGGTTTCAACTACGGATAGCGATTTCTTCTCAGGATCAATGACGACCAGATAATCAGCCCCATCTTTAACCATCTTTGCTATTATTCGATTATCCGGTAGGAAATCATAATTACTCTGCCCAAACACCCAGTGTGGTTCACCAAATTCCGCCTGCTCGGCTGTAATCTGCTCTACTGCATCGGGATAACAATACAGATTCCACCAATTCGCGGAGTCCAACTCGCTATCTACCTGTTTGTCCATAATGTAGTATAGTCTACCCTCGCTATCAAATCGTGGGAAACAGATAGAGCCACCATCGGCAACCTTCTTCACATTATGCAAAGCATTGTCTTCAAACGAGCCCATCATTAATTCCGTACTATCCCAGGGCATATGCGGATGATCCCACTGAAGCCATGCCACTTCCTTCCCGGTTGGAGAGAAGATTGGGTCGGCATAGAAGTCACAACCTTTTGCAATTATCTGTGGCTCGGATATACCTTTAGCGGCCAAGTCCAAATCCAAAACCGCCAATAAATTCGCGTTTTCCTTATCGCCATATTCTTTCTCGTATACAAATAGGAGTTTCGTACCCTCAGGACTCACAGTAAGAGCGGCATATTTGCCTAACGACCCGTCTTCATTCGTTATGGGTGTAAGTGGCACTGCTTCAGCGTTATCTTTTGACTGGTAATAGATGCGTTGATCATCAAAATTGACGAAATAGATAGCATCCTTGTCAACTGTGTATGCCCCACCGCCATATTCATGTACCCGTGTCCGTACATTGAACCCCTGCGGCGTAATATCACTAACCAGTCCATATTCATCTCGCTGCACAACAACGCATCGGCCCCTTTCTACGGGCCTCATCTCAAGCCAATACGTTCTTTTACCCAGAACGTGTATCTCATTCAATCCGATGATGTCAGAAAAGACCTCTTCTGGCGTGATTGCAGGCTCCCAGTCAACAAAAGGTACTTTTTTGTTCATACCGCTATTCACTATGTGTATATCCTAAAGAAAGCAACTGATGGGGGCAACTTAGTCCTTAGTGATGTGCTCTAGCACCCCCTTCACACCGATAACAGATGGGGCATTATCGGGCAAATCCAGAATCGGCCTGCCTTCAAGATCATACTCGGGTATTAACGTGTCAAAGGGGATTATCGCATCTATTTCGATGCCTTTCTTCTTCGCTTCCTCTATCAACCGCTCCTCGGCACCCGCAGGTATCTTATTTGCTACATAGACCATCCTCTGCACATTCACGTCTATTGCGTCCGCAATCTTTTTCAGTCGCAATGCGGTTTTCATGCTCTTCTGTGTGCTATCTAGCACAACGAGCATGACATCTACGTCCTTTGTCGTTCTTCTACTGAGGTGCTCCAAACCAGCCTCGCAATCGATTATAGTGTAATCGTAATTCTTCGTTAATATATCCATAATCATACGTATGATGTGATTTACCGGGCAATAGCAGCCGGGACCCTCGGGGCGTCCCATAACTAAGAGATCATAACGGTCTTCCTCTTCTATTATCTCCGCTATCTTACCCTCAAATTGCGATCGCACATCCAAAGATATATCCTGCTGCTTCTCTTCCAGCAGGCTTTCCCTTATATCTCCTACCGACTTAGCATAGGATATACCAAGGGCCTCGGGCAGGTTAGAATCAGCATCTGCATCCACAGCTAATATGCATATATCTTCGCTTTCTTTAGCGCTGAGTAGTTCCCGAATCAAAAGTGCGGCAATAGCAGTTTTCCCGGTTCCACCCTTGCCTGCTACCGCTATTACTTTTCCCTCTCTCATAGCATAGATTACCCTGCACGCCGGCCAGGCGTTTATTTACTTCTATGTCGCGATTTCAGCCTCAGGCTATCGGAGTTGCATTTCCTGCACCTCTTCGCCCTAACCGGATTTCTCGCGTTACAATCCATGCATATTTTCATATTGAAGAGTCTTGCTTCTGCTTCTGGAAATCTTGCCATTGTCTGTTTTCACCTCTATATATCCACTTTACATGCAGGCAGTATAAAAAGATTTAAATCTTTTCCAAAAGAAAGGATAATAGATGCAGCTATGAGAAGAATAAAAGTGGGGGTATTGGGCGCAACGGGAAGCGTGGGGCAGAGGTTCGTGCAGCTTCTGGACGGGCATCCGTGGTTTGAGCTCGGAGCTCTCTACGCTTCTGAGAGAAGTGCGGGTAAGAAATACCGAGAGGTCGCGAAATGGTTCCTTCCGTATGAGATGCCGGAGGCAGCGGCCGAAACAGTGGTGAAATCCGTTGACGACATCTCTGAGACCGAAGACATAGCACTTATGTTCTCTGCTTTGCCTAGGCCAACGGCAATCAAAGTGGAGAAGAGCTGTGCGCAGGCAGGATATGCGGTTTCCAGTAATGTCGCGGTGCATAGAATGGAAAAGGATGTGCCCTTAGTTATACCGGAGGTAAATAGAGACCATTTGGCATTAATAGAAGAGCAGAGATCGAAACGGGGCTGGGACGGGTTTATTATAACAAATCCTAACTGCTCGACAATTGTCATGGTCTTGAGTTTGAAGCCGTTAATGCGTTTAAAGCTAAATGAGGTGCGAGTATCAACAATGCAGGCGGTATCAGGTGCAGGATACGCGGGTTTGCCGTCAATGGCGATATTGGATAATGTACTACCGTTTATAGCAACGGAAGAAGGTAAGATGGAGAGTGAACCGCTAAAGATACTCGGCACTCTGGAAGGTTCGGAGATAAAAGACGCAACTATCAATATATGCGCCTCTTGTCATCGCGTTCCAGTGATAGACGGGCATACGGAAGCGATATGGGTAAAATTTGAGGATAGAGTAACGGAAGCGGAAGTAAAGAATGCGTTTGTGAACTTCCCTAGAGAGATTGACACGCCGTTCTCACCGGAAAAGCCGATAATAGTACGCGAGGAGCAGGATAGACCGCAACCGAAGTTAGACCGCGATGCGGGTAGAGGGATGAGTATATCAGTAGGACGGATAAGAAGCGGGCGAATGAAGAACGAAGTGAAATACATTGTGCAGGGTCATAATACCGTGAGAGGCGCTGCGGGTGCTTCTATATTGAACGCCGAGGTGCTAGTGGAGAAGGGGTATATATAATTTGTATCTGCTCAAAATCCACAAGTTTTTGAGCAATTACTACATATTTAAAGATACTTATTCAGTCAATGACATTGCACAATTTAGCATCTGCACTAGCACCTTTCTTACCAAACACAAGAGAAACTTCAGGCTCTTCCAGTATTGTTGGTACTCTGCTGGAGGGAACGTTAGGTAAAAGATGAGAAATTCGGCTATCGCCGTTCTTATTTTGTTATCTGCGTTAATCAGTGTTAATCTGTGTCAGTATAACTATTTTTATAGGTCTTTACTTTTGGTGGGCCATAAATACTTAACCAAACACACATGACAAGACATTAGGCTATGTGCATAATAATATCGCCATACACATCAACAAAAAAACTCGTATCCGGGGGCACAACGACGGTGGAGTCCTTCGCTTCAATAATCGCCGCGCCTTCGTGCTCCAGGGGCAAATCATCTCTTCGATATATTGGTATTTTCTCTCGCCCATCCTCAAACAGCACCGCTCTATATCCAACAGGTTTGCCCTTACCGTTAACCACAACCTTTGGATGTTTCGGTTTCGCTCGGGCTGCCATCACCTGCAACCGAACATTAACGATTTCAACGGCCTCCGAAGGCATATAATAGCCATATTGTTGACGGTAGCAATCGTAAAAGCGTGTTTGTGCCGCTTCCAAGCCATTGTAGCTCACGTTCAGTTCATAACTCTGACCAACATAGCGCATATCCAGAGATGGCAACAGCATCGCATCCTCAAACTCAATATCCTGCACCATAAACTCTCTTTTGGCTTCTGTAGTAAAATCTTCTATCGTCTCATTTACAAACTCTTCTGCTTCAGCTTCTCTCACGCGCAATATGTTAGTCCTGCTATAATCCAGTTGCACATCAGATACCAGGATACCATAGGCCGAGAATACACCGGGTGCAAAAGGAACGATAACTTTTGGTATGTTCAGCTCTCGTGCCAATGCGGCTGCATGCACGGGCCCTGCACCGCCAAAGGCGATTAAAGCGAAGTCACGGATGTCGAGTCCTCTTTCCACAGACGCTAATCTGATGGCACTAATCATGTTTGAGTTCACTACTTTCCAAACGCCCAGAATCGTATCTTCATATGACATCCCAATCTCATTCGCGAGCTTTTCCATGCCCCTTTTCGCGTTCTTTGTTTCTAAAACCATTTCACCACCTACGAAGTAGCTTGGATTGATAAACCCGCATAATAAATCGGCATCTGTTACCGTGACGTCCGTTCCACCGAGCCCGTAGCAGATAGGGCCCGGGGATGCACCTGCACTTTCGGGCCCCACACGTAAAGCGCCACCTGCATCTAGCCAGGCAATGCTTCCGCCGCCCGCGCCAACAGTTACGAGGTCTACCAGCGGCATTTTTAGCGGTATGCCATTAATACTGCCCTCGGAAGTCCATGATAGATTACCGTTGATTATCGTAGCGACATCGGCACTTGTTCCGCCCATGTCATAGGTTATTGCATTGTTTAGCCCGATGAGGTCGCACAGGAACTTTGAAGCGGCTACTCCGCCTGCGGGGCCTGACAGGAGCATATTCACGGGCTTTCGCTTCACAAGTCCGGATTTAACTACTCCGCCGTTGGATTGCATGACGTAGAATTGCACTCTCTGCGCCAGAATGGATTCTATACGGGTGATGTAGCCATCCACAATTCGCTTTAGATATGCATCTAAGACGGTTGTGGACATCCGTTCATATTCGCGGAATTCCGGTAGCACTTCGGAAGAGCAAGAAACGTTTAGTCCATTTCGTTCCAGCACAGCTCTTACAGCACGTTCATTTGCGGGGTTTAGAAACGAGAATAAAAAGCAGATAGCTACCGACTCAATGGCAAGAGATTTTAGCTGTTCTACCACGGCCAGAACCTCTTCTTCTGCCGGTTGCATAATTATGGCACCTTCAGAGGATACGCGCTCGGAGAGTTCAAAATAGTGGTCAACCAATGGCAGTGGTCTTGTGTAATCGAGCCTGTAGAGCTGTGCACGTTTTTGACGACCGATTTTAAGGACGTCCGCAAAGCCTTTTGTTGTTATCAACCCGATTCGTGCACCTTTTCGCTCTAGGACCGCATTTGTCGCGATTGTCGCGCCATGAGAGAATGAAGTAACTGTGGTGATTCTATCAAGACCGTTCTCGATAGCGAGTTTTGGATTCTGCGGTGTGGACGGCACCTTAAATGACTCTATCTTCTCGCCATCGGAGATTACGAAATCGGTAAATGTACCGCCAATGTCTGTGCTGATATGCATCATAAATGTTACTATTTATTCTTCGTTCTTGAGAAACAGTTTGAATTTCTGCTCAAGCTCGGGCATTTTTCCTTGCAGCAGTTCGATCAGTTCCGCATCCTCCTCCTCTGTCATTCCACGGTTATATAAACAATGGATATAGCCGCCGACAATAGAGTCCAATACGCCAATAGTATAGCTCAGTAATGTTTCAAGCTTTGGCTCTAGCCCTACCGCATCTAAAAAATGGGATTCCGATTCCGCTATCTCATCGAATCCCAAGAGCCAATCGTTGATCACTTCTTCTAATCTCTCTTTAACTTCGTTTGGGAGTGTCATTGTTC
>CBDAFQ010000103.1:0-9366 GCA_965195275.1 uncultured ANME-1 euryarchaeote
ATTAGTAAATTTTTCGCCTGAGAACGGAGAGGTGTTAGTGAAAGGGTTGGATGCCTTAGATGGGACTCCTATTTTGGATATAAAACCTTATATTGCTGATTTCGACAGCTATCCAGAAGCAACTTTGCCAAAATGGGTTGAGAAAGCATTAAAGCATCACCACGCTCAGGATAATCATTAAAAAGAAGTAGAAGATGGTGGAACGTGATGGGAAAAGAAGAAAAATTTAGGAGGGGAAAAACAAAAAAATGAAAACAAAAACATTAACAGTAGTGGGAATAGCAATCGTGCTGTGTTCGATGCTGGTAATGGCTATGCCGGCAATTGCCGTGGAACAAGACGATTACGTCTTAGGCGTCTATGGCAACGCAAACGAAGATGACACGATTGACATGCGAGACCTGACATACGTAAAGCTGATTTTCTTCGGTAAGAAACCGGAGACAGAGTTAGCAGATGCGAAATACGATGGTAAAATAAACCCGCTGGATTTTATTCAGATAAAGTTGATCATCGTGGGGAAAGAGAAGGAGCTTACGGTTGTTGATTCCGCGGATAGGATAGTGACGGTGAAGAAGCCAATAGAGCGGATAGTAGTATTCAACGAAGCACTTGAAACAATGCGATCAATTAAGGCAACAGGCAGCGTAGTGGGCATAAACAAATATGCCGCAGCAGATGATGTTTTCTTCCTGGAATTCTGCGATTATCCAAGTGTAGGATCTGTCTGGTCGCCTGATATTGAAAAGGCATTAGAGCTGGAGCCCGATCTCGTATTTTTGTATGCATCCTTTTCAACGTCTTACTGCGATGGCATCCGGGATAAGCTGGAAGCCACAGACCCTGATATAACAGTGCTTCGGTTTGACAATTACAGACCAGGGGAGATTTATGTGGACGAGACAAAAAAGATGGGTTATGTCTTGAACAAAGTGGAAGAGACAAACGAGTTCCTGGAGTTCTTCCAGGGATACATGAATAGCATTAATGAGCGATTAGAAGGGCTTTCTGAGGCAGATAAAAAGACAGTGTACCTCGAGTGCTGGAGAGTGTGGCATACAGCAACTAATAAAGCTGGCTGGGGTCAGAAGCTCGAGATGGCTGGTGGATACAATGTCTTTGGTGACGAGCTGGGCGAGTATATTGACGTAGATGCCGAAGCGGTTATAGTAGAAGACCCCGAATTTATCGTCCGGGTCGAAAAGAAAGCGGGCGGTTACGAGCTCGATGCAGGCGATACAACGGTATTAGAAGAGGTAAGAGACGAAATAATGAATAGAACAGGATTGGAACATCTAACAGCCGTGGAAAACGGGACGGTCTATATAATCACTAACCATGTGATTGGTGGTACAAGGAACTTTATAGGCATAGGATACCTTGCGAAATGGCTCTATCCTGAACTCTTCGCGGAGTTGGATCCGAAAGCGGTTCATCAGGAATACCTGACAAAATTCCAGGGTCTGGACATTGATTTAGATGATAAGGGTGTGTTCGTGTATCCAGGACTGTAAAGCATAGAACAAAATTAACGTCGTGCAGCGAGACAATAGGGGGATAAAAGAGAGCAGAAGAGCAATAAAAAGGTAATAGGAAAAGTTAATAAGAAAAGTTTGTAGGAGGAGATACTTTTTTCTCTTCCTTTGTAAGAACGGAAAAAATAAAAGGGGACTAAAAGAAAAAAATGAAAAAGAAAACCAAAATGTTAGCATTATTGGGAATAGTAGTCGTGCTGTATTCGATGCTCTTAGTGGCTTTGCCCATAACGGCGATTGCCGCAGAAGAAGACGATTACGTCTTGGGCATCTACGGCAACGCGAACGAAGACGATACCATTGACATGCGAGACCTGACCTACGTGAAGTTGATATTCTTCGGTAAGAAGCCAGAGACGGAGTTAGCAGATGCGAAATACGACGGTAAGATAAATCCGCTGGATTTTATTCAGATTAAGTTGATCATCGTGGGTAAGGAGAAGGAGCTTACTTTTGTTGATACCACGGGAAGAGTCATAACGGTAGAGTATCCCCTAGAAAGGATAGCTATTTTATGCGCCGAAGTTGGTGCTGTAATTGCCGCTTTAGATGCTGAGGATAAGGTGGTAGGAGCAGTTGAGCAAGCGCTTACGCTTCCGGAAACTGAAAAAGCATTTGAGGGCGTACACTCACTCGGAACCATAATACACCCCAGCTTAGAGGATATTATAGTAGTGGACCCGCAGATAGTCTTTGCTTTTGGCGCTTGTCCGGGAGCAAGAGGGGCGGCAATGAAACTCGCGGAGGATTTGGAATACTACGATATTCCGCTGGCATTCTTCAGCTTCCTTCCGGATATGGACACTATCCGTTCTGATACAATGACTATGGGATGGCTACTCAATGAACAAGAGAAGGCCGAGGACTATATTGAATTCTTTGAAAAGCATTACAATATAATCGAAGAACGCACTAAAGATATGACCAAAGAGGAGAAAAAGCGAGTGTACATGGAGAACCTCAATTATCGCGTAGCATATTACCTGAATCAAATGATAACAATTGCGGGGGGCAGTGACATCGCATCTGGTGTGGTAAGACCTGACAGACATGTCGAAGTAGCTCCTGAATGGGTAGTGGAACAGAATCCGGAAATAATAATCTCCCGGAGCTTCCGAATTGGGCATGGCGTAACCGACAAAACGATACCACAGGGAATAATAGAAGACATCAAGACACGTCCTGGCTGGTATGCGATAGATGCGGTCAAGAATGATGAGGTGTATCTATTCTCGCTTGAAACGGCTACGCTAAGAGCTCCTATCGGGGTAATTTACATGAGCAATATGTTCTATCCGGAACTTTTTAAGGATGTAGAACCCGACGCGGTATTCAGGGAATATCTCGACCAATTCTACGGCATTGAAGAGATTCCTGAAGGAATCCTCATCTACCCCTATCCTCGGTAATACTAAGGACAGGCATGGCAAGCAAAAACAAATAAATGCAAAAAGTGTAAAAATTTAGGAGGATGTAGGGTGGCAAAATTGCCACTCTGTTACATTTTATTAAGATGAGTGTGAAAATGAAGAGTATTGATGTTAATGAATTAAACATAGACGAATTGATAGAAAAGGGTATTGCGTTTCATGGGCATTTGGGTCCCTTCTTAGTTGTTGGTATAAAAATGGGTATTATTGCATTGAAAGAGCTAAAGTCAAGTGGATATTCCGATATGCGTGTTCTGGTAGAAACAGGAACAACACCGCCAATTTCTTGTTTAACTGACGGCATACAGGTTTCTACTGGCTGCACTTTGGGAAAAGGGAACATAAAGGTGATAGCGAATAAAAAACCAAAGGCAGTTTTTACAAGAGAGGGGAAATCATTGGCGATAGAATTAAAATCAGAGATTTTAAAGAAGATACAGGAAAGTGGTGCTGTTGAAGAATCCGCTGGAAGAATTGCAAAAATGACTGATGAGGAGCTTTTCAATGCAAAGGTAATTTTTAAAAGCGAACAGGAATAGCATGGCATACAACAAAGAAGCGGAAGAGATATACACTAAACTTACTGCTGGAAAGCTGACATTCATTTTTATAACCCTTGCAGGACTCGTAGCGATAGCGTTCATAGCGGTCTACTTAGGGGCAGCCAGTCTGAGTATGAAAGAGGTTTTTGACACTATCGTTGCTAAAGTGTTCCCATTTATGGGTGCAGAAAGTAGCGAGATAGCCACTGCAATTGTTTGGAAAGCAAGGTTACCCCGTATTGTAATGGGTATTATTGCAGGAGCAGGTCTTGCAGTAGCCGGAGCGGCGATGCAGGGCACGATGAGAAATCCGCTGGTGAGTCCATATACGCTAGGAATTTCATCTGCTGCTGCTTTCGGTGCTTCCATAGCAATAGTCCTTGGAGCGGGTTTAGTAGGCAGTGGGAGATATCTTGTGATATTGAATGCCTTCTTTTTTGCTGTTCTTACCGCCTTTTTAGTCTATGGAATTGCAAGGATAAGAGGCGTGACAGCGGAGACGCTCATACTGGCAGGAATTGCCTTGATGTTCCTTTTCAGTGGTCTTACTTCCTTTCTACAATACGTTGCAACAGAGGAAGAGCTCTCAGTAGTGGTGCATTGGATGTTCGGAAGCCTTTCAGGAACAAGATGGGCGGACGTATATGTGGCAGGAGCTATATTTCTTTTCTGCCTTCCTTTTTTGATGAAGTATTCATGGGATTTTAACGCTATGACGTTGGGAGATGAAATTGCCACAAGCTCAGGAGTCAATACTACTCAAGTTAGGGTACTCTCCTTGGTGCTGGCAACACTTATAACCGCCGGTATAATCTGCTTTACCGGAATAATCGCATTTGTTGGTATTGTAGCGCCGCACATAGTAAGATTTATAATCGGAGGAGATTACAGATTCCTTCTTCCTTGCTCCTGCCTTCTTGGAGCACTACTTCTTCTTGTTGCAGATACAATAGGAAGAACAATCGTCGCACCCATAATAATTCCCGTAGGCATTATTTTTTCCTTCATAGGTGTTCCGTTTTTTCTCTATTTAGTGATGACAAAGAAGAAGGAGTATTGGGGATGAAGCTCGAAATAAAAGGTGCCAGCTTTGGCTATGGGAGCATGCCTGCTTTAGAGGATGTCACGATGAGTTTAGGAGACGGTGAGATAGTGAGCCTTGTTGGACCAAATGGCTCAGGAAAAACTACGCTTCTAAAATGCATCAACATGATTTTGAAATTTCAAAAAGGCACTGTTTTAGTAGAGGAGAAAGATATAAGTAAATTAAAACTGAAAGAGCTTGCAAAGCTTTTGAGCTATGTTCCACAAAGTGCTGGTCGTTCCTTCCCTTCAACAGTATTCGAGATAGTGCTGATTGGAAGAAAGCCATACGTGGACTGGAGCGTAAGTTCCAGAGATAAGGAAATAGTCTCAAATATTCTTTCTCTAATGGGTTTGAAAGAGATGGCTTTAAGACAATCAAATGAGCTGAGCGGAGGAGAATACCAAAAGGTTCTTATAGCAAGAGCATTAGCCCAAGAACCGCAAGTGCTTCTACTCGATGAACCTACCAGTAATCTCGACCTGAAGCATCAACTCGACGTTCTTAACCTCATTACGTCCATAGTAAAGAAAAAGAACATAGCGGCTGTAATGGCAATGCACGACTTGAACCTCGCATCAAGATTCTCCAATAAGATGATTTTCTTGAATGGTGGAAAGATATATGATGCTGGAAAGCCCGAGAACGTTCTCACAGAGAGGAATATAAGAAAAGTTTATGGAGTAGAGGCAATTGTTAATAAGAATGCCGGATATTTTCAGGTTACACCGATAGCTTCGATTTCTGAGGTTTAAAGGCGAACAAACTAAAATCAATTATTGACACAAAATTTTTGATAACATCAAAATCATAAATCATTTTATTAATGTCCACATTAAAATTTTAATGTGTTATCCACATTAGTGGAATAGCGAAGGTGAAAGGTAAGAGATGTGGAAAGAGGGGAAATGATAGATTGACTATAAGTTCCTCATTGGCAATTCCCCACACCCATATGAAAAAATTTTGGAGGGAATAAGAAAAAAATGAAAAAGAAGACCAAAATGATGACAAGTTTGGAGATAGCAATCGTGCTGTGCTCGGTGTTATTAGTGGCTTTGCCCGTAACTACGATTGCCGCGGAACAAGACGATTTCGTCTTAGGCGTCTACGGCAATGCAAACGAAGACGATACCATTGACATGCGCGATCTGACCTACGTAAAGTTGATTTTCTTCGGTAAGAAGCCAGAGACGGAGTTAGCAGATGCGAAATACGATGGCAAGATAAATCCGCTGGATTTTATTCAGATTAAGTTGATCATCGTAGGGAAGGAGAAGGAGCTTACAGTTGTTGATACAGTAGGGCAAGATGTCACGATAGATAAGCCGCTTCTGAGAATAGCTGTGCTCAACTGGAATACCCTTGAAGTGATGCGGTCGCTTAAGCAGGAAGAAGAGAAGATAATCTGTGTCTCAAAGAGTACGATCGGTAAGGAAGAGTTCTTCCCTGAGTTCAAAGATAGTCCAAGTGCAGGTAATGCATGGTCGCCAGACATCGAAAAAATATTAGCGTTAAAGCCCGATGCGGTGTTTCTATATGCAACACATTTCGAAACTTCTTGCGACGATGTTCAAAAAAAACTTGAATATGCGGGTATCACAGTGATTCGTTTTGACTGCTTCAAGCCAGAAGATTATCTCGATGAGGCGAACAAACTGGGATACATCCTGGATAAAGAGGCAGAAGCAGTGGATTTCGGCGTATTCTACGTAGAATGCTTGAATGGTATTAAAGAGGTAGTGGCTGAAATTCCTGTTGATGAGAGATCACAGGTCTACTTTGAAGGTTTTGGTGAAGACTATAAGATTGGAGGAAACGGTACGGTACTTCACCAAATTATCGAGATGGCAGGTGGCAAGAACATCTTCGGCGATATTTCCGGTTATAAAGTTATAGACAAAGAAGAAGTGATGCTGCGTGATCCTGAGATTATAGTTAGGCAAGGATATGCTAGAGGTAAATATGGATATAATACAGATAACATAACATGGTTAAAAGATATATGGGCTGAGATAGAAGGTCGTATTGAGTTGGCGAACGTGTCCGCAGTGAAAGATGAAAGAGTGTACGTGATTATAAAAGAAATCACGGGTGGAAAACATTTCATTGCTGCGGCATACATGGCAAAATGGTTATATCCAGAGTTATTTAAGGATCTGGATCCGAAAGCAATCCATCAGGAATACCTAACAAGATTCCAGGGCTTAGACTTCGATTTAGATGAGCATGGCGTGTTTGTTTATCATCCAGAGGAGCATCCGGATGGGAAATAGGAGCATGGCAGCACTGGAAGATTACAGCAGGAATGAAGAGCCCATTATTTCTTCCCCTTTTTTTATTTAAAAATCAAACAATTCAGGAAAAAGTTTTATCAAACAAATATCGTAAAGTTTATAAGATGTCCATGTTAATATGTTATGTTAAATAGTCACAAATGAAAATAACATCAAGTACCGAGACAATACCCGGAACGGGCAAAAGAGCAAAGATAAAAGCGCAGTATAAGAAATTCATCGGCCGGAAAATAATATTTATTCTCTTTTGTCTCATCTTAATATTTATCATCGCGGGTGTAGCCGCAACGCTTGGCTCTTTTCCTATCACGGTCGCTGAGGTCTATACAATAATCTGGCAGGGGCTATTCCAAAATCCGGAGACGACAAAAGAGGTTGTTGTCTGGAACTTGAGACTGCCACGGATTTTTATGGCTATCTTAGCTGGCGCGGGGCTTGCAATCGCAGGCACGATGATGCAGGGCATTTTAAGAAATCCGCTTGCAAGTCCCTTCACCTTAGGTATCTCAGCCAGTGCAGGTTTTGGCGCTGTTATTGCTATTATTTTAGGTGCTGGTTTTATTACTGGCAAGTATCTCGTTGTAGTAAATGCATTCGTCTTCTCCCTAATCCCCACTTTTGTTATCTTAGGTTTGTCACGCTACAAAAGAGCTACGCCCGAGACAATGATTCTCGCTGGTATCGCAATGATGTATATCTTCTCTGCATTGACACAGTTAATAAATTATTTCGCAGAGGCAGAAGCGCTAAAAGAGGCATACTTCTGGATGGTTGGCTCTCTTGGCCGAGCTTCCTGGGATGATCTATTACCGGTCACAATTGTACTTGTGGTGTGTACTATCCCACTTATGTGGAAATCGTGGGATGTCAACGTCATGGGTGCTGGAGATGAGAGGGCAAAAAGCCTCGGTGTTAATGTTACGCGAACTAGAATCGTTATAATGATAATTTCTTCCTTGTTAACTGCCGGCATCGTATGCTTCACAGGTACCATCGGATTTGTAGGATTAGTAGCACCGCATATATGTAGAATGATTATAGGAGGGGATGTCAGGTTTCTAATCCCAGCTTCGGGTCTTTTCGGTGCAGCTTTTTTACTCGCTTGTGATCTTATAGCAAGAACAATCATAGCACCTATAATTCTCCCGGTAGGGATTGTGACCGCCTTGATAGGGGGGCCTTTTTTATTCTTCTTGTTACTAAGAAGAAGAAAGGAGTTTTGGTGATAAAATGGTGATACTAAAAGTAAAAAATGTGAATTTCAACTACGCAAGTCTGCCGATACTAAAGGATGTCTGTATAGAGCTTGACAGATCCGAGATGTTAGGCGTGGTAGGTCCAAACGGAGCGGGGAAATCCACTCTGCTGCGATGTATAGATCGGATATTGAGCCCACAAGAGGGATGTATTTTACTTGATGGACGGGATATAAAGGATATGCACCTGATGGATCTCGCCAAAAAAATGGCGTATATTCCTCAGACTGCTACTCAGGTATTCCCAGCCACTGTCTTCGATACTGTCCTCATGGGCAGACGACCTCATGTCGGTTGGCGAAGTAGCGAAGAAGACCTCGAAAAGGTTTTAGATACTTTGCAAATGATGCACATCGAAGATCTCGCCATGCGAGACATTAATGAGGTTAGTGGCGGTCAACAGCAGAAAATTTTTATCGCGTGTGCACTCGCGCAAGAGCCTGATGTCCTTCTGCTCGATGAGCCTACTTCTAACCTCGACATCAAACATCAACTGGAAGTGCTGGACATCATAAAATATATCGTGGTAGAGAAAGGGATTTCGGCAATTATGGCTATCCACGACCTCAATCTTGCTGCAAGATACGCTGACCGGATATTAATGATGAATGGGGGCCATATTTATGCCGCTGGAGTGCCTTCTTCCGTCCTCACTCCCGAAAACATAAATCAGGCCTATGGTGTTGAAGTGGAAGTGATCAATCACAAGGGAAGACTTTATGTCCTGCCGATAAGACCCGTTGGTAAAATGTGAAAATGCAAAAAGATAACCACAAGATTACACAGATTTCCACAAGAAAAAGAAAAGCTTTACCAAAAGAAACTTTATCAGAAAGAAGGAATAATTACTTACTGAATAATTATTTACTATAGCGGGGCAGAAAGCGGGGTTAAAATGGACGTAATTGAAGGCAGTATGGAAGAAGTGGAGTTAGAAGAGGAAGAAGAGGAAGAGCTAGTAGAAGGTGCAGTAGAATACGGCGGAGAGGAGAAGGATAAAGAGATGGCAGGCATAATGGGGCGATTGAAGAGACGGGAGAATAAGGAGAAAGCCGCTGATCTTGTAAGCAAATTGAAGGGTAAAAAGAAATCGAATAAGAAGATAATGCCTTATGAAATATACGCAACTTCGGGGGAATGAATTATAAATTTATGTTTCCTGAATATGTTAAAACCTTTCTTAACTCCTTCTACCGCACCAAGGTCAGCTATAACAACTGAA
>CBDAFQ010000104.1:0-2554 GCA_965195275.1 uncultured ANME-1 euryarchaeote
GACCCATTGTTCCATATTCAGTATATAGGGAATAGGTCAATATAAAAGTATCGGTTTTTATTTATGTTTGATTGGCAAAAGAGGAAATATTACGTAATAATCTGATTATACCTATTCCCTATTCAGACGGAGTTAAGGTTAAAAGAGTTCTAACAACCTCGCCACTGCGTATGCCGGAAATGTAGCCGCTATTCGTTTGCCATAGCGTGCAGAAAGCGATAAGAAGGGTATATTCAACGAATCCGCAGCTTCCTTTACGATAAAATCGCCTATTCCCGCTGATACTACCTGTTCCAATCGGTATTTCTTCATCATCCACTTCAGCGAAGCGACTAACTCATCCACCTGTGCTCGCATTACCTGTGCTGCAATGCGAACTGCGTTATCCTCACCTAGCTCTTCAAGGTCACTGCATACCACCCTTGCAAGCCTTCGCATCGCACTCACTCTACTTTTTTCCGACTCGTCTCGATCCACAAATGCATAACTATCCGGACTTTCACAACTGTAATCCTCTTCCGTTATGTATCCAAGTACGAGATAAGCGTCCGCGGTTATTGCGAACAGTTCGGAGGAAACACGGCATTCTTCGCCTATCGTCACGCTTTTCAGCAATGTTGCAACATTGGTCCTCTGGACGCCGGAATAGATTAGTTCACCGCTTTTCAGTCGTTTGAGGTCTGTTCGTCTCGCTTTTATTGCTCCACCTGCTATAGGTATTACATCCGTTGTTGTGCTACCAAGGTCAACGAAAATCGCATCTTCGTATTGTTCAGAAATGAGCTTAGAAGATGCGAGCCAGTTGGTAGACGCAAAGGAAAGCGGGGCCTTATCCACCTCTGTGCCACCTTTGAATGTGCAATTGGAGTTGAAGAATTTGACTTCTTTGAATACTGCTGATAGCGCTTCTTTTATATGTAATACGCCTTCTCTTCTTGTCACAAAGCAGTCACATAGCTCTCCCGTCATCACTGCACCTACGGCTTCTAGTTCGGACGCAGACGCGTATTCAGACAGCAGAGTGTATAAAATCGACTTATTCTTCCACAGAGGTGCATAAACCGAATTTACAACTCCATCTGAGCTGACTATCTTTGTATTCGCTCCCCCTACATCTATACCAAGGTACATACTCGTTAAAACCTTTATAAACTTTCTGCGAAGCTTTTTTCGTCGTATATAATGTATACGTTCTACCTATTTGCTATTAGGCCATATGACCGCCTCTACATAACTCCTATAGACATACGACATAAAAAACATTCTGGATTGAGAGGAGGCGAAAAGAATGAAAGGAAATAAAACTGCATCTCAGAGGTTAAATGCAAAAACGCTAGATGCGGGAAAAGATGATGAAGAAATCAGGAGTCAGTATGGTCTTGCTACTCTTCGCCAGGCGAGACTCGCTAGAGTTACACACGAAGCCCGGGACCAAGAAGTTACACTTACACAGGAGGACGTCACATCAAAGCTCTTGAATTGCAGTGTCAAAACGGTAAGGCGAGACATTTAGGCACTCGCAAAGCGCGGCGTGATTGTTCCAACACGAGGGCAGCAAAAAGACATCGGTCCTGGTGTATCCCACAAGGTAGAAACCGTTAGGCTTTTCATAGAGCGAAAAGCATACACCGAGATTGAAAGGATACTAAAACACGCTCTAACGGCGATCAAGCGCTATATCCCGACTTTCTCCCGTGTTGCGTATCTTACAGAAAAGGGATACAGAACGAAAGAAATCGCTTTTCTCGTTCAGAGTTCAGAGCGATTGACACAGGATTACCAAGCGCTATACCGCAAATACAAAGAAGACCGGGCGTATAAAGGCCGCTTAGACGAGATACATGCACTGAACTCCGCGGATCGTGAGATAAGTAAAGGGGGGGGGCGACAAATTGAGCATGTATGCACAGCAAAGTAACTATGCACCGTTACTGGACAAAACGTTTGAGTCCGCGGTATCCAGTTTCATATTGGCGGAATTCCCGAAGTTGGGCGGACCGAAGGTCGTCAAGTTATTGGTCAACGAACTGAAGGCGATCGTTGAGCAGTACTATCCGCCGCTAACAAATCTCCGAATGGGTCAGATGCTCTGGTTCGCAGTGGCAAAAGAAGAGAAAGGAGGGTGTTCCACAGAAGGAGATCCGAAAGAGTGCTATTGCAAGGATGCTGCGCGAAGCGAACGAGCAGGGTGAAACGCTGGCAGAGATCGACCCATCGCTCATCCTTTTTTGCGCCCTTACAACAATTAAAAAGGACATCGCCAAATATGAACGTGAGAATAACGTGGTACTCCCACGTAGCGGCACCGTGCATGACCTGGGGAGAAGTACAACGCATAAGCAAATCATCTGCAGAATGTCGGTTCAGTCTGGTCTTAGAGTATGAAGAGTTGATTAAAGAGCTCTATGGAGATGGTGAGAAAGAGAAATGTTAATAAAGTAGTGGGATCCTAGGTATAGTATGGGTCATATGGCCTTATTTGATTTAGGACGCGGATTTACACGGATTTAATTCCTTCTGCGTTAATCACTGTTAATCCGTGTCAATAAAAAAT
>CBDAFQ010000105.1:0-3391 GCA_965195275.1 uncultured ANME-1 euryarchaeote
TACTACTCAAATACATGAGTTAATAAAGGATTTTATCATATCTAAGCCTTTCTATTTCCTTATATTTAGAAAATACTATCGCAAATGAGTACAAAACGGTTTTAAATAACTATAACAAAAATTATCTGAAAAAGGGGTAAAAATAGTAAATTGATTTATTAATGGGGATGGGATAGGTCTACTTCCAGAGGCTCTATTAATGTGTTACTCCCACCCCCATCAACATAGAATGCTTTTCCAGGCACGAATGCGACGTTTTCTTTTATTGCACGGTCAAACAAGTCCGATGATGAAATCCCCTCCGGACGCGTTATCCATAAAAACATTCCACCCTCTGGTTTTGTATATTTAATCTCCTCTGGAAAGTATTCTGCTATCATAGACACCATTAAATCTCTACGTTTTTTATAAGCAGCTCTTATTTTCAGTATATGTTTGTCAATATCGTTATCAACCAAATATTGATGAACAATCCTCTGCGAAAGGTAATTTGAATGCAGGTCAGACGCCTGCTTTGCGACAATTATCCTTTCCATGATATCCTTTTTTGCGCAGATCCAGCCGAGTCTCAATCTCGGTGCAAGGATTTTTGATTTTTTTCCCCCCCGAGCAAATCCCTATCTATTCCGTCATCAAGTAGCGGTATAGCTTGAAATATTGGTTCATAATATCTCCATTAATTTTATTATTCTTCTTTCCATTCCGGTATCTTGCTTGCATCAACAGGACATCCCAACTGTTCAAATTCTTCTTTATCTAAATAATGTAAAATCGGCTGATATGGACCCATAACGCCCGGCTCATTTTTTCCAACAAGAGTTTTATCATAATTCTCTTCGGACCAGCCGCCGGTGTTCCAAGGGATATTATCATCTGTCGGTGCATAATCGCCTATATAATGGTCGGGGTAAACATTCATCCATCGCAAAATGAATCCCTGCGATGCGTCCGGACCGAAGTCCTGCCAGGTCACCCCGCATTCTGATCTGGCATTTAAAGGTCTATTTTCTGGTTGTGAATACACGATAATATAATCATTATTTTCATCAACCGTGATTTCATCATCCATCAGGCAACCATAACCAACTTTATGATAAGCAAAACCATCTTCGTTTTTGTGCCCGTCGCTGGTGTGACAGATAGACCAATATCTTGCCTGCGTTTTTGTCATCGTTGACTCGCCATTTCTTGTTTTTGGTGTTGTTGGCATTCTTCCGGTTATAGCGTAAACTTTATTTTCTCCAAGCCAGAGCGGGCGGCTAAGATAATTGTTGTAAGGCAGATCAGTGGCGCTAAGAGAAAAATTCCCGGGTGGGGGCGCATCACTACCTTGATTAAAGAAACACAGGTATTCATCACGAATCATCTTTTTGATTGCGTCCTCTAATCGCGGATTATTATAACTCATTACAACTCCTCGCCCTTCCGCAAATAAAAGCCAGTGTCCGAACATTTTGAACCAGCCAAGCGAAGGACCTATAAACACAGGCGGATCTTCGGGGGCTGTTTCCAGTCCCTGCGAAGTTGCTGTTTCTCTTGCGGCAGCCAAAGAAAAGTCCGGCTGTATCCAAAAAGTTTCTCCTGTTTTTAATCTTAAAAGAGCCTTTGGTATGGCTACGCCCGCTAAGGGATCTATTTCTCCGTTAGATTTTTTATCGGGGGCATAATAACGCAACCAAAGCGTAGAAGGGATTATAACACCGTCGCCTGTTGGCCCTGTTGAACGGAAAGGACCGCCAACTCGTGTATTTCCCGATGCCCGGAAATGTTTATCTTGCATTACCGGATTTAAATCCACCGCGTTACCCATTGCTAAATCAAAGGTTAAGTGATAATGCCTCTCTTTTGCGTTTCTATCTTCACCCGAAATAAATGGATTTGTGTGTCCTGCGTCCGCTTTAATATCAACATCAACAATAGGAACTTCCATCACGCCTGTATTCGTTGTGACAGGAAATTGGGGATCAAAGGGTTCGGTAATTTGATAATCCATAAATCGGCAACGTGGGAACTCGCCTTCAATCAAAAGTTGAGAATCAAACGGCGCTATATAGATTAATTTTAAATACGTAACATGGGTGGCGGCGTTATTCATATATAACTTGCTAAAATTATCCAACGACGGTTCTTCACGGGCAGGATAGTAATACCATTGAGTTTCGGGATTCACTTCTTCTGGTCGCAACAATGTCCAAGTATGCGTTTTTTCATTATCAATCCACGGAGAAAGTAATTCCTTAGGTATGACTGGATCGGCTCCGTTATGGTACCAATCCAAGATGTACTTTTCTACACTATCCGAAAGATTAACAGCTTCCTTAATCTTTTCAGTATAATAATCCTTGCGCTCTTGTTCCGTCATTTTACAATACTCTTTTTTTTCAGCGCCGCTAATTTCCGGAAGTTCAACTGATAGCCAATAGTCACCAGAATCGGTGGCAAATTTTTGTTCGTTTTCCGGATTATTGTCTCTGCCGTCCGCGAAAGGACTAAATACAATTAAAGCAAGAGATATTAATAACAGTAATAATGCACCACAAAGGATGAATTTGATTGATTTTTTCATAATAAATATATTAATTTATATGACCTTACTAAAGATTTTGTTAGAAAAAGGAGCCTCTTCTTTTTTTTAGTCCAAAAAAATATTCCACTTAACTTAGTATATCCAAACTTGGTTCGTATATGCATCCCTTTGACCAAACCATCTCACACATTTTTTGTATCAACAAAAAGCAAAAAATATGGATGTGACCACACCCCTATGTTTGTTCCTATCCCCCTTTATTCTCGCCCCCGATGTAGTTTTGGCATCATTTCATCAGCCATTTTTTCCGCTTCCGCTCTTGTTTTACCCATAAATTGCATCGCTGCGTTTATACTGCCTTCCCTCACCTGTTCTTTACTTGCCAACTCACTGCTTTGCTGGTCCTGGCAATGGATACAATATCGCTCGTCAAATTTAGATGTCGTCTTTTCATCAACTGGCATCCCACAACTTTCACATTGGTTCATGTTTTACTTTTTGTTTATCTTTATCTTGTATCCCTCGTCTGTGTATTCAACGTCCAATTTCAAGCCCAGTTTCTCTGCTCTTGGTCTAAAATAGCCTTCAATGCACCCGCTTTGAAAATCTTCCTTGGTTATAGGCACCAGTCCTTTTTTTATTAGATTTATTGCCGTCATCAGAAATCCGTCCCTTTTTAAGTTTAATGTCGCTTCACCGGGATCCCCCTCAACTTCAACATCACTTCCCATCAAATTCTTACGGACTATCGCCTCACTCATTGCAAAGCCGATTGCGTTATCTTTGCCCTGTGCCCGCAACATATCTGCATATTGCTGAGAGGTCATTTCCGCATATTCACTCATCTTCTCCGTTCCCATTTGC
>CBDAFQ010000106.1:0-3719 GCA_965195275.1 uncultured ANME-1 euryarchaeote
CCGTCTCTTTTAGCTCTTATAGATAAAGAGCAACTAGAGAAATACGATAAATTCCTGCGCATTGGTGTTTCAAGAACAGATATACTCAGCATGGCTGCGGAATATGATGAAATACATCATACAAATGCATTTAAAGATAAAAGCGTTTTGGAGACCATAGTTAACGAATATAACAGCCCTGACAAAGTGAAGAAGCGGCTGGAGAACGCATATTCTATCTTTGGTGACCGAATAAAATATGTGGGTCCGGACTGTGGCTTGGGTCCTTTCCCCAATCAGGAACTGGCATATTTGGTCTTGAAAAATACCGTTGAGGGGCTAAAAGCGTTTTATAGCGAGAGAGAATGAAGATAATAAAACTGGGTGGTAGCTTACAGGAAAAAGGAAGAGAGATCATACGGTTTCTTAGCGATTATGCAGAGACGAAAGCCCATACTTTTATTATAATCCCGGGCGGCGGTCATTTTGTAAAGCGGATAAAGGAACTCTCAGAGCAAGAAGTTATCTCCGATGATGCTGCGCATTGGATGGCGGTTCTTGGTATGCACCAATACGGTTTTTACCTCGCCGATGGTAGTGGAATAGAGATAGTTGAGAGCATGGAAGAACTCAGCAATGTGGTGCATATAGGCGTATTATTGCCATATAATCTTCTGAAAGATGATGATTCCTTACCGCATACGTGGAATGTCACATCAGATACGATAGCGGCATTTGTCGCAAATAAAGTGGGCGAGACGAGCTTCATAAAACTAACCGATGTGGATGGACTGATAGATGATAAGGGGCTTTTGGTAAGACAAATTCATGCAAATGCGATGATAAAGAACGCGCGTACCGGCTGTGTAGACGCGGAACTGCCGGTATTTTTAATGCTGAATGAAATGAGATGTACAATTGTGAATGGTAACTTCACAGAGCGAATAATAGCGGTAATAGCGGGAAAAGAAACGATCTGCACAAAGATCTCATAAAATCTATTTGGTACTAACAGGGGCCGTATCGCAATTGTATTTGAGATTGAGATTTATTCCACACATACCCTTTTACATCAATTGTTGCAATCGAAGAAAAATGGACAAATTTCATTTCCGCCTTAGCTGCGAGAAATCCTAACTCCTAAGCTAAACACAAAATTCTAAACAAATTGTAATATCTAAACACAAAATTCATAAAAATAAATCATTGACACAGATTAACGCAGATTAACGCAGATGAAATTAAATCCGTGTAAATCCGTGTAAATCTGCGTCCTAAATTAAATTTATAGGTAGAAGTCATACTTTATATACAATAAATAAATAAATAAAAACATAAGATAAAGGAGGTGATAGTCATGTGTAGTGTTGGAGGTACAGACTTTGAATTTGAGAGAGAGGAGATAGAAGTAGAACGATACAAGTGCAGTGACTGCGGAAATAAGTTTGATGCAATGGGCGAGAAAGTTGTCTGTCCGTCATGTCGGTCGGAAAATGTAGTGAAAGCGTGAAAGTATATTTCTATATAGGGCATGATAAGTTTAAGCAATAATGAGCTGCTGCTGGTGCTTGGTAATAGTGGCACTGTAGCGGTAGTTAAGGTGGGAGTGCAGAGGCAGTTCTTCGTTGATACGCCAGAAAGGGAGATTGTATTGGCGATGGGGCCGGATGAATTGCTTGTAGCTTCTGGCTTTGGCACTGGCGAAGAGATAGTAAAAGGGTTGAGGTGCGTGCTATACATGATAAGGGAATTGAACTCGCCATTGATTGTATTGCCAAAGAACCATCCTGCATCTGCGCGCCTTAAAATGGTGTTAGCTGCGGGCAAGCGAATTGTCTTGAGCTGTGATATTACCCCGGGTACGCATCCCGAGCAGCATTTACTCTGTGCTATGAATGAGTTTGACGGTGCAGAGATTCTAGGCGTTGAAGGTGGTGTAGAGCTAAAAGGGCTGGAATGGGCGAAATATGAGAGAAGGGGATTTTCATCGTTGTGACGCATAGCCCCTCCATCAATCGAAACGTTTTTTTACAACCATCGGGATGGATAGCATAAAGTCTTGTCCGCAATAAATTCGTAGTGGGTGAGTAGTTACAATAATATTAACATAGTTTCGGTAAACTATCAGCTACTTTGTACCATGATAATCCCAAGTTCTTGTGTTAATCTTGTGAAATCTCGTGATTTTTGCTTTTTACAATTTGCATTTTGCAATTACATTATATTATGTCACCGTAGTTTGCAGCAATACATCGCCTGTTTGCGTGTAGACTATTTCAATGGAATCGCCAATATTAAGCGAAAGACCCGAGATCTCCAATTCGTCTCCCATTGCAAACTGCGTATACCTGTTAGGCCCAGGATTCCAGTTAGCATCGCCATTTAATCGTGATTTATCCGATAATGTATAGAGCTCTCCATTCTGCCTCACCTCTAAGTAGTTCCAATCGCCAGCAGATTGGCCTCGCCCACCGCCGGTCTCGGGATTACCAAAAGCATCTGCGATGGTATCACCGCCGTGGTGGCTGATTCTCAGCGTATCCGAATTCGCGTTAGCACCATTAATGATTAAAACCACACTCGGTGCCTTCTGCTCACTAACGGCGATGCGGTAGGCTAACGTTGCAAGTGCCGCGACAATTAAAACCATAACCGCAATCAACCCGAAAACACCGATTTCTCGTAGTATATAGGGGCCTGCTATCAGGATAACAATAGATGAGAAAATAAGAATTCCAATAGCGTATGTAATTGCCTTTGAAATCATTTCTCTCTTCCTCTTATCCTTTATTCCTGGCCTTAATATGGAATTCAACATCTCGCGGAATACATAGCCACCATCAAAGGGCACCAGGGGCAGACAGTTAAACAGGCCAACGTAGAAGTTTATCCACCCAATCCAAAATAGCACGTCAGCAATGGCAAAAATACTCCCACCTAAGAATGACGCTGCACCTACCGGCTCGTATAAATGTGATAGAAAAGGGCTAAAGGTGCTGAAACCATAAGGGAATGGGCTAAAAGGCATGCCAGTCAACATTAACCAACCTCTTGGTGAATTTAGGGTGCGAGGTGTGCTCCGTAGATGTTCTAAGTACCCTTTCGCTGGAAATTCCTCTACACGTATGCCCAAGCGATTATTTGCAACGACAACACCTAAAAACCCGAATTCGTAATAGGGTGATTTTTCTAACTCCACGGAGAATATCGTAGCGTTTGTTCGCACTTCTATTATTTGCCCTGGCACCGTCTGATTCATAAAGTTCTGGAAGTCATCATACCCTCTTATACTCATATTGTTCATTGTTATTATGCTCATGCCACTTTTTAGGCCGGCGTTAGCCGCTGGAAAACCGTCTACAACATCTGATATCCATACCCCTTCTCTGTCACGAGCGCCTTCCACTATTATGTCTCTTTCCAGCCCTTTTTTATCCAGCACTGTTAATATCATCCCGCCAGCCGCTTTTTCCTCGGTTCCATTATTATAGGCCGCTACATTTCTCATCGTGATCCCGTCAACCTTTGTAATCAACATCTCCGGTTTGATCCCTGCTTTATCTGCGGGGCTATCTTTCGCAACAGCATAAACAAAGGGCGTATTATCCATAACTGGCTGAATAGAGAATAATATGGTGAGGAAGAGTAGAAAAGCAATGAGGGCCACGACGAAATTGCTCGTCACACCGGCAGAAAGAATGCGCGTTCTCTCACGAGCAGTTGCCACCCGTTTCTTCTCC
>CBDAFQ010000107.1:0-9966 GCA_965195275.1 uncultured ANME-1 euryarchaeote
CGGAAGAAAGTCAGTGTTGTACCAAGAGCGCTGGTGATAGGCGGAGGGGTAACAGGAATCTATGCTGCATTAGAGATCGCGGACAAGGGCTTTGAGACGTATTTAGTGGAGAAAGATCCTTCGATCGGCGGGCATATGGCTCAACTTGACAAAACGTTCCCTACTTTAGATTGCTCTGCCTGCATACTCACGCCGAAGATGGTGGAAGTGGCAAGGCACAAGAATATCCAGTTGCTCACTTACTCGGAAGTGAAAGAAGTCAATGGCTACATCGGGAACTATAATGTGAAGATAAGGAAGAAACCCCGCTATGTGGATGAGATTAAATGCACAGGTTGTGGAGAATGCGCAAATGCGTGCCGGCTACATGGAATAATCCTCAATGAATTTGATGTTGGCTTGTCGAAAAGGGCTGCGAGATATGTACCTTTCCCTCAAGCTGTTCCCCTAGTATATACCGTAGATCCAGATCGCTGTATATACATAACGAAAGGTAAGTGTGGTAAATCGCCGGCGTGTGTAGATGCGTGCCCTGCTGACGCGATTGATTTCGATCAGAAAGAGGAAGAGCTAGAAGTAGAAGTGGGGACGATTGTGGTTGCAACAGGATACGACTTGCTCGATCCTGCCGAAAGACCAGAGTATGGCTATAAATACACTGAGGTTCTAACAGGGTTAGAATTTGAAAGGCTTTCTGTTGCTTCGGGCCCTACCAGTGGGCGGATTATAATAAACGGTAAAGAGCCAAAAGAAGTGGTCTTCATCTCTTGTGTGGGCTCGAGAGAGAGGAGAATGGAGAAGGGAGAAGAGGGAGGGGAGAGAGGAGAAGGGGCAAGGAATGAATATTGCTCACGGGTATGCTGCATGTATATAGCGAAACAGGCACATCTGGTAAGCGACAAAATCCCGGATGCTAGGGTTAAGATAATATACAATGATATGAGGGCATATGGAAAAGGATTTGAAGAGTTTTATAATCGTGTGGTAGCAGAGGGGGCGGAATACATAAGAAAGGAACTCGAAGACGAAGTGGAGGTACTAAAAAGGAGCGAAGATGATGACAAAGTGGTAGTAAGAACGATAAGCGGGGGGATAGAACTAGAAGCGGATCTGGTTGTCCTGGCGAATGCCCTCGTGCCAAGAAAGGACGCAGATGAACTCGCTAAAATATTGAAGATCACAAAAAGTGGGGATGGATTCTACTTAGAAGCGCATCCCAAGCTCCGTCCTTTGGATACTTTCACAGATGGTATTTTCATCGCCGGATGCTGCCAATCACCAAAGGATATACCAGATAGTGTTGCACAGGCGGTTGGTGCGGCAATAAGAGCTTCGATACCGCTGATGCGGGGTGAAGTGGAGGTAGAGCCGTTAGTAGCGATAATAAACGATAATATCTGCGTGGGATGTGGAACCTGTGAAGCAATCTGCCCGTTTGATGCCCTCTCTCTCGAAGCGGGAGTGATGCGTGTGAATGAAGTGGTCTGCAAAGGATGTGGTTCTTGCGGGTCTGCATGTCCTTCTGGGGCAATTACAATGCGGCATTTCAAAGATGAGCAGATATATGCACAAATAGAGGCGATGTGTCTCCAGAAGGTATAATCTATTATTGTTCAATGTATAGAAGAGCAAAAAGAGAAGAACGATGAAAATAGGCGTATATATCTGTCATTGCGGAACGAACATAGCAGCAACGGTGGATGTGGAAGAGGTAGCGAAGTTTGCAGAGACTCTACCTGACGTTACGGTATCACGGGCTTACGTTTATATGTGCTCAGATCCGGGTCAGGAGCTGATAAAAAGAGACATTCAGGATGCGAAGCTGGATCGAGTGGTTGTTGCTTCTTGCTCGCCCCGCATGCACGAAGTTACATTCAGAAGGGCATGTGAGGAAGCAGGCTTGAATGCGTATTGCCTGGAAATGGCAAATATACGTGAGCAGTGCAGTTGGGTCCATTCAGATAGAGGAAAGGGAACAGAGAAAGCGAAAGAGCTGGTTGCAAGTGCGGTTGCCAAAGCATCCTTGTTAGAATCTTTGGAGCCGATGCGTGTGGGTGTGACACCATCTGCACTGATAATAGGTGGCGGTATAGCCGGGATACAATGTGCACTTGATATTGCAGATGCCGGTTTCCAGGTCTATTTGGTAGAGAAGGAGCCATCTGTGGGTGGGCACATGGCACAACTTGATAAGACTTTTCCTACTTTGGATTGCTCTGCTTGCGTGCTCACACCGAAGATGGTGGATGTAGCACGCCATGAGAACATTAAACTGATTAGTTATTCGGAAGTGGAGAGTGTAGAAGGCTATGTAGGGAATTTTAAGGTGAGGGTAAGGAAGAAACCTCGTTACGTGGACGAGAATAAATGCACAGGATGCGGTATGTGCTATAATAATTGCCCGGTAAGATATGTGCCTCAAGTGAAAAGGAGGGAAGAGGAAGAAAATGACTCTGGAGAAAGTAGATAAAATTATAGATAGATACTCGGCAGGACGGGAAAATTTAATTCAGTTGCTATTGGATATACAGAATGAGCTCAATTGGATCCCAGGGGAGGCGATAGTGCGGATAAGCGAGAGACAACAGGTTCCTGTGAGCCAAATATATCGAATAACCAGTTTCTATAAGGTGATGAGTTTAGCTCCGATGGGTCGCTATTTGATTCAGGTTTGTTTAGGCACAGCTTGTCATGTGCGTGGGGGTCCGAAGATTCTGGACAAAGTAGAAGAGTGCCTGGAAATTAAAAGTGATGAAACAACTTCAGATATGAAGTTTACATTGAGAGGGGTCAATTGCCTTGGCTGTTGTGCATTGGGGCCGGTGATGGTAGTTGATAAGGATTATTATGGTAAGATAACTACTGCGAAGGTTAAAGAGATTTTGGAAAGCTATGACTAAATTAAAGGAGGGATAATGGTACGAATAAAATCGAATGCTGAGTTAGATGCATTGAGGCAAGAGATATTGTCAAAAAGAGACCCAAATAAGCCCTATATTGCTGTATGTGCTGGAACAGGCTGTCTTGCTTTAGGCTGTGATAGAGTTATAAGAGCCTTTAAAGAAGAAATCAGAAAACAGGGCTTGGAAGATAAAGTGGATGTTAAGGAAACGGGCTGTCCCGGTTTTTGTGAGAAGGGTACCATCGTCGTTATTTACCCGGAGGGTATATATTATCTTCAAGTGCAGCCTGAGGACGTTTCTGAGATTATTTCCGAGACCATATTAGGGAAGAAGGTTGTTGACCGTTTGCTTTACACAGATCCCAGCACTGGTGAAAAGGCGATTTATGAACCAGAAATCGGATTTTATAAGAATCAAAAGCGACTTCTCATCGGCAATAACATTAAGATAGACCCAAAAAACATCGAGGATTACCTTGCTCTTGGAGGTTACCAGGCGCTGTCAAAGGCGCTATTTGAAATGACGCCGGAGCAGGTTCTTGAAGAGGTGAAAAACTCTAATTTGAGAGGACGGGGCGGTGGCGGATTTCCCGCGGGCAGGAAATGGGAGACCTGCCGTAATGCGCCCGGAAAGCAAAAATATGTCATCGTTAATTGTGATGAGGGGGACCCTGGAGCATTCATGGATAGAGCGCTTATGGAAGGAAACCCCCACAGCGTCCTCGAAGGGTTGATTATCTCCGCTTATGCTATCGGCTCCTCTGAAGGCTTTATCTATGTGCGGCAGGAGTATCCATTAGCAGTGGAAAATGTTAGTATTGCAATCAAGCAGGCTGAAGAATGTGGTTTCCTCGGTGAAAACATCCTCGGTTCAGGATTTGACTTCGAGGTCGTGGTGCATCGCGGTGCCGGGGCTTTCGTCTCTGGCGAGTCCAGCGCGTTGATGACGGCGATAGAAGGTAATGTCGGGGAGCCCAGACCGAAGTATGTCCATACTACGGTAAGTGGTATTTGGGGAGAGCCAAGCAATTTAAACAATGTAGAGACATTGGCTAATGTTCCGCTTATCATCGATAACGGTGCTGAGTGGTTTAAATCTATTGGCACCGCGGGGAGCAAGGGAACCAAGATTCTATCTCTAGTGGGCAAGGTGAACAATACCGGTCTGGTGGAAGTCCCCATGGGAATTACGCTGAGGGACATCATATTCAAAATCGGGGGTGGGATTCCGAACGGCAAGAAGTTTAAAGGTGTCCAGACAGGCGGTCCTTCCGGGGGTGTCATTCCGGAACAGTATCTTGATTCACCAGTAGATTTTGACGAGCTTACTAAATTAAGTTCGATAATGGGCTCTGGTGGGATGGTAGTAATGGATGAAGACACATGTATGGTAGATATAGCTCGCTTTTTTATCGATTTCCTTTGCGATGAATCGTGTGGTAAATGTGTTCCATGCAGAGAAGGCTTGGATCAAATGCGAGAAATATTAAATAACATCGTTGCCGGAAAGGGGGAAGAAGGAGATATCGAGCTGCTCGAGGAGATAGGAGAGATGATGAGTAATTTCTCTCTTTGTGCTTTGGGAACAACGGCTGCCAATCCCGTATTAACTACCATTCGCTACTTTAGAGACGAATACGAAGCACACATCAAAGAAAAACGCTGTCCCGCTTTAGTATGTAAAGACTTGATTTCTTATTATATACAACCTGAGAAGTGCATAGCATGCATGCTTTGCCTCAATAATTGCCCTGTGGATGCAATAGAAGGAGAAAAAGGGAAAATACATGTGATAGATCAATCTAAATGCACCAAATGTGTAACATGCTATGATGTTTGCCCACCTAAGATCGGGGCGGTGAAGATAATTTCTGGCGAACCAGTTCCTCCTCCTCTTCCGGAGGAAGAGAGGAAGATAAAAAGAGGAAAGGGAAACAATGGAGGAGATTGAAGAGGAAATGGTGGAAGACAAAGAAATAACCATAGAGATTGATGGCAGAGAGATGAAGGCAAAGGATGGAATGACCATTTTGGAAGCAGCAAGAAGTGAGGGCATTGATATTCCTACGCTCTGTTATCACCCTGCACTTTCTCCTTTTGGCGCTTGTCGTCTATGTTCCGTTAAAATAACAACAATGCATGGCCGAGAGAGGATTGTTACTGCCTGTACCTACCCCGTGGAGGAGGAGCTTAAAGTAGAAACAAGAGCGCCCGAGGTTATCGAAGGTCGTAAAAAGATTCTTGAACTACTGCTGGCTCGATGTCCAAATGTGGAGAAGCTAAAAGATTTGGCGAGAGAGTATGGTGTGGAAGCGCCGAGGCCGAGATTAAAGCTAAAAGATGAGCGTTGCATCCTCTGTGGTTTGTGTGCACGAATTTGTGAGGAAAGGATGGGTGTAAGTGCAATTAATTTTGTTGGAAGAGGGGTAGACCGTAAAGTGGAGACGCCTTTTCAACTGACTTCGGATATAAACTTAGATGTATGTAGGGCATGTGGTGCCTGTGCTTTTGTTTGCCCTACGGGTGCGATTAAACTTGAGGACATCACTGCGAAGAAGCCAATACCAATTCCTTCGGAGTTTGAGCTGGGTTTAGCTTTGAGAGCGCCTATATACGTTCCTTTTCCGCAGGCGATCCCTAATGTGCCAGTGATAGACAATAAAGGATGCGTTCAATTTCTTAACGGTAAATGCAAGATATGCGAGGAGTTCTGTGAACCAGATGCTATTGATTTTGAACAGGAGGAAGAGATTATAGAGATAAATGTGGGGGCAATAGTTGTGGCAACGGGCTATGATTTATTCGACCCTTCTTTGGAGCCCAATTATGGCTATGAATATGACGAAGTAATAACAAGCATGGAATTCGAGCGGCTTTGTAACGCTTCCGGTCCGACAACGGGACATATAGAGATAAATGGGAAGACGCCAAAAGAGGTGGTGTTTATAAGTTGTGTGGGGTCGAGAGAGGGGGGCAAAGGGCAAAGGGCGAGAGGAGAAAGGGCGGGGAATGAATATTGCTCGCGTGTATGCTGCATGTATATAGCGAAACAGGCGCATTTGGTGCGGGAGCATATTTCGGATGCGAATGCAACTGTGTTTTATACGGACGTAAGAGCGTTCGGTAAAGGCTTTGAGGAATTCTACTGGCGAGTGAAAGAAGAGGGCGTGAATTACATAAGAAGGGAGTTAACAGACGAGCTAAAAGTGGATAAGGATGGAAATGGGCAGTTGAGAGTGAAGACGGTAAGTGAAGGTGTAGCGATAGAGAAGGAAGCAGACCTTGTTGTGCTTGCAACTGGGATCGTCCCAAAAGAAGATGTTCGCGAGACCGCAAGGAAGTTGAAGATAACGCAAAGCGGCGATAAATTCTTCCTGGAGGCGCATCCAAAACTCCGTCCTGTGGATACACTTACTAATGGTATTTTCATTGCGGGATGTTGTCAATCGCCGAAAGATATACCGGATACTGTAGCGCAGGCATCGGCAACGGCTTCGCGGGCTTGTAGTATCTTATCAAAGGAGTATGTAGAGGTGGAGCCGATAACAGCAGAAGTGGACGAAACTCTCTGCTGCGGTTGTGGTATATGTGAATCTGTATGTCCTTATGGAGCAATAGAAGTGCTAGATACGGAAGAAGGAAGAAGAGCAAGAGTTACCAGTGTAAAATGCCATGGTTGTGGCACCTGCGGGTCGAGCTGCATAAAGAAAGCGGTTAAAATGCACCAATTTACCGATGAGCAATTGATAGCACAGGAAAGAGCTGCTTTGGCGACGGAGGAGGTGGCATCCTAATGGAAGAGGTGAATTTAATCGGTTTTATGTGCAATTGGTGCTGTTATGCTGGTGCGGATTTGGCGGGTGTCTCTCGCTTTCAATATCCCCCGAATATAAGGATAATACGAGTGATGTGTAGTGGAAGAGTTGATCCTGAGCTTATCCTGGATACTTTCCTATACGGTGCGGATGGCGTGTTTATAGGTGGCTGTCATCTTGGTGATTGCCATTATCTGGAAGGGAATTATTATGCAGAGAAGAAGATAGAGATGGCGAAGAGATTGTTAAAGGTGGCGGGAGTTGAACCTGAAAGGTTAAGATTGGAATGGATAAGTGCAAGTGAGGGCGAGCGATTTGCAGCGATTATTACGGAGTTTACGGAAGAGATAAATGCGTTAGGCCCGGTAAAATTAGAAAAAGAGGAACTGGAAGCGGCATGTATAGCGGCTGCTGATTACAGGTTGAGAATATTGGCAACAAAGGAGAGGGAACTGCTGGAAGAGGGTAACAAGTACGGAGAAGTTTTTACAAGGCATGAAATGGATAGATTGCTGGATGATATGGTGCAGGAGGTTTATGAATCGAAGAGGATATTATTGAAGTTAAAGAAGCCGATGTCTGTGAAAAAAACAGCATCTGAGCTGAATTTGAAGCCAAACGTGGTATTCCGGCACATTCTGGACTTGAAAAGGCATGAACTGATAGAAATTCATGAGATACGAGATAATACCCCGACTTATATTTTGAGGAAGCTAAATGAAGGAGGATTAACAGAATGAGTGTTTTGATAATAGGAGGCGGCTACGCAGGATTAAAGACGGCTTTAGACTGTGCCAAAGAAGAAGAAGTCTTTTTTGTTTTGAGGACGCCGAACATCGGCGGGTTTTTTTCTAAGCTCCATTTGGTAGAGGGAAAACATCCTTTCGACATTTTAGAACCACTTATAGAGCAGATAAAAGAGAATGATAAGATTCAGGTATTTACCAATTCAGCGATCGAAAGAATGAAAGAGGTGGATCACGGCTTCAAGGTGAGTATACGAAGGAAACCAATTAGAATTGATGAGACAAAATGTGATTCGTGCGGCGAGTGTTGGAAGATATGCCCGGTTACATCTCCAGACCGGTGCAACGGATGGCTAATCAACAGGAATGCAATATATACACCCGAGGATGCACTCTCGTATGCGATAGAGCGAGAAACGCCATTCTGTCAAGCTACTTGCCCGGTCAGCCTGGACATTAGGGGCTATGCGGGATTTATAGCAGACGGCAAATTCAAGGAAGCTTACGATTTGATACGGGAGAAAGTACCATTTCCAGGTGTTTTAGGTAGAGTTTGCACGCATCCATGTGAGGATCTGTGCAAACGTGGTTTAGTAGACGAGCCTATTTCTATTGCGAAACTGAAACGGTTTGTTGCAGATCATGTCTATGAGAATTACGGGGAGGAGATAAAGCATGAGCCTATTCCGGCTACGAAAGGAAAAAAGGTAGCGATAATAGGTGCCGGACCTGCGGGTCTGAGTGCCGCGTACGATTTGAAATTTCTCGGGTATGACGTCATGGTGTTTGAGAAGCTCCCGGTGGTTGGTGGAATGATGGCTGTGGGCATTCCGGAATATAGGTTACCAAGAGCGACTCTGGAGCGCGAGCTAGAATTTGTTAGGGGTGTGGGAGTGGAAATAGCAACGGGGGTGGAAGTTGACAAGGCCATGTTCGCAGAACTTCGCAGAACTTACGATGCCTCTTTTATTTCTGTTGGTGCACATGTGAGTGGTAAATTGGGTATTCCTGGAGAAGATTTAGAGGGTGTTATACCAGGTATTGATTTTCTTCGCGCCCTTAATCTTAATCTCGGGAACGAAGTGAAGATAGGTAAGAGCGTTGTGGTTGTGGGTGGCGGAAACGTTGCGATAGATGCAGCAAGATCCGTATTACGCTTGGGCTCGAAAGTGTCTATCGTTTATCGGCGCTCGAGAGCGGAGATGCCGGCGTCACAGGAGGAATTGGAATCACTGGAGGAAGAAGGCATAAAGATTACATTCTTAGCGAATCCAAGGAGGATTCTGGGTTCGAACAGAGTAGAAGGGGTTGAATGTGTCCGCATGGAGTTGGGCCCGCCGGAGGAGACGGGTAGGCAGCGACCTGTTCCCGTAGAAGGCTCTGAATTTGTGATTGACGTGGACACGGTGATACCTGCGATAGGACAAGCATCAGATTTGAAGTTCCTCGAGGGCAGTGGCGTTGACACACCAGGCGGAAGACGGATTAGCACGTTCGATGACTGTAGAACGGCCGTGGCGGGTATATTCGCAGGCGGTGATGCTGCAACGGGGGCGAAAACAGTAATAGAAGCGATAGCAGCGGGTAAAAGTGCAGCATTGAGTATAAATGAATATCTAACTGGCGATAAATTTTCAAGTGCTGATTTCAAAGTTGAATCAGAAATAGATTTGGTGGAACGCGAAGCCCGAGAAAAAAGCAACCTTTCAAGGAAATATTTCACGATCAAAGATATTGCGCTCCAAAAACGGGTGAAGATGCCCAAGCTTCCAGGAGAGGCGCGGATAAGCAATTTTGAAGAGGAAGAGCTGGGCTACGATGCGAAGATGGCAGTCGAAGAGGCGAATAGATGTCTAAGCTGCCGGAAATGTATTGGTTGCGGAATCTGCGCGGAAGTATGTCCACAGGACGCAATAGTATACGACCAGACGGAGGAGAGACGGGATCTGAAAGTGGAAAAGCTAATATTTGCGGCGGATATGGAGGAAAATGTCCCACCTGGGGAATACATGTATTCAAATGTGGTTACGCAGATTGAGTTTGAACGTATGCTTAGCGAGTCGGGACCTTATGGTGGCATCATAATGAGACCATTTGACGGTGACATCCCAAAGGAAATAGCGTTTATACATGTTTTAGACGCGGATGAGGATGAATGTTCACCCCTCGCATTTGAATTCCTAGTACAAGAAGCAAAGAGCGCAAAGGAACGTGATGTGGATTCTTGTATCTTTGCACGTGAACTCTATGTGGATACAGGCGAAATCAAATCCATAAAAATACACGACATTAAGGTTACAGAGCTGGAAGAGACAAAGAATTTGAGATTGCAGTACGTAGTTGAAGGAGAAAAGGAAGAGCAAGAAAAAGAGTTTGATATGGTGGTGCTATCTGTGGGGTTCTCATTGCCTGAATACGTTAAGAAAAGGGGTGTGCTCGTGGGTATAAAGCCCGAGGAAATGAAGTCTCGGATGTGGGGCAAGCCCGGTAAGGGCTTGGTTGA
>CBDAFQ010000108.1:0-2101 GCA_965195275.1 uncultured ANME-1 euryarchaeote
GGTATTATCCGTTTAATACCCGCAATTGTGCTTACCGTAAATACATTACCATGTATTTTACCTATCTTCTCTGGCTTCAACTGGAATTTAGCAAAGATATAAGCTAATGAGAAGTTACCAAGTGTTGCTATAACCGCTGGTTCGATGAGTTCCAGTTGTGCATCTAAAAAAGGTGTGCAAGCTCTTATCTCGTCCGTTAAGGGATTTCTGTTGCCTGGTGGTCGGCATTTCAAAACATTAGCTATATATACGTCGGCTCTTTGCCATCCTATGGATTCTAATAACTCATCAAGCACCTTTCCCGCTTTCCCGACAAAAGGTTTGCCTTTTAAGTCTTCATTGTAGCCCGGGGCTTCACCCACAAACAGTATTCTCGCAGATAGTGCGCCTTCTCCGACAACCGGATTGGTTCTCGTCTTCCATAGCTCACAACGTTTGCAGCCTTTTATTTCTTTCTCTATGCGCTTCATTTCTTCTTTATTGGTCATCTCGATCAATCTTTTTTTATCTAAATGTCCAACTCAGAGAATTTGACCATTATAAAGGTTAAAGAAACACAAAAATTAATATCCACTAACAACAAAACATTTTTTAAATAAAGTGTTGATATGAAGATGGAGAAGCGAGAGAAGGATTTTATCCAATCACTGGAATCGGACAGATGGCTATTTTACGCCGATCTGCTCGTGGACAAGGCGCATGTAGTGATGCTAAAAGAGCGAGGGATAATAAAAAAAGAGGAAGCAGCGGAGATTCTGAAGTTCTTAACAAAAATAAAGGAGAAAGATTTTATCGAATTCGAACTCCCCTCTTATGAAGATCTGCATACTGCAATTGAATCCGTTTTAATACGAGAAATAGGCGAGGTGGTGGGCGGCCGGATGCATATCGGACGGTCGAGAAATGACGAAGTGGCAACGTGCATAAGGATAGCGCTTCGTGACGAGCTGTTAGAGCTGATGAAAGAGGTGAACTACTTGAGAAGGGCGTTAATAGAAAAAGCGGCCGAGAACGTTGATACTGTGATACCGGGTTATACACATCTGCAGCATGCACAAGCAACTACCTTTGCACATCAGTACATGTCGCATGCCGATGCGTTAGCGCGTGATTTCTCACGGCTTCTAAATGCATACGAGCATACAAATCTATGTCCATTAGGTGCAGCTGCATTCGCTTCCACCGGCTTTCCGATAGACCGAGCGAAAACCACAAAACTTCTTGGTTTCAATTCCATGCTGGAGAACTCAATGGATGCGGTATCATCGCGGGATTTCATCATCGAGTCTATTTCGTGTTTCTCTAACCTGATGACGAATCTGAGCAGGCTCGCCGAGGAGATAATCTTGTGGAGCACCTCGGAATTCGATTTCATTCGCGTTCCCGCGGAATATGTAACTGGAAGTTCGATAATGCCGCAGAAACGAAACCCCGACTATGCAGAGCTTATAAGGGCGAGAGCGGGCACTATTTATGGGTGTTTGATGAGCGTGCTTAGTATATGCAAAGCGTTACCATACTCATATAATCGGGATTTGCAGGAGGTTACGCCACATCTGTTTAAAGCTACGGAATACACCACTGCTTCGGTATTAGTGATGACCGGCATGGTGAAAGGACTGGAATTGAAGAAGGACAAGCTGGAGAAGCAGACACAAATCGGATTTATTAGCGCAACCGAGCTGGCTGATACTATCGTTAGAGCGACCGACATACCTTTTAGAACTGCTCATAAAATCGTATCTACATTGGCAAAGGAGGGTAAGGATAGAGCGGAGGATGAAGAAGAGGCGGAATCGGACGTGGTGCTTCGTAGAATTGATGAGCTCGCTATGGAAAGCATAGGGAAGAAACTTAGTGAGATCGGGTTGACCGAGCGGAAAGTAAAAGAGGCACTGAATATCGCTTCTAACATCCGGAAGAGGGATGTGAAGGGCGGTCCGGCAAAAAGAGAAGTCCTAAGAATGATAGATCGTAGAAAAACCGATTTGGACAAGGATGGGCGATCGAGACAGGTGAAGGAAGAGCGAGTGAAGAAAAGTTTGGATGAGTTGGCGAGAGAGGTGAAGAAGAAGAAGAGAGTTATAAACGTGATGAAGAC
>CBDAFQ010000109.1:0-3904 GCA_965195275.1 uncultured ANME-1 euryarchaeote
GCTTTTTTACGTATCTCTTCTAGTTCCTCGTCATCGCCGTGAACGGCATAGCCGCTCCTTTTGATGACTTCAAGAAGATTAGAGAATTCACCCCGTGCAATTTGAACTAGGGTCAAGAGATGCCTGTAAGGTATTTCTCCCGCAACGCCACTCCCTATACCGCCTATCTCTCGCTCATACTCGTCTACCAGGTACAGTAGCGGTAGAGCGGGGTTAAATTCAATATGCTTATCAGGTCTCACACGCACGATAACATGCTTTAAAATCGCAGGTGGCACTGCTTCTACTATCTCATGCACCGGGATGTTCGTACCTTTAGAGGATGACATAGAAGTAACCTTTGCCTTCTTGCCCTCTCCTGAATGTGTCTTCAAGTGGATATGTTCAAAGGGGATGGGATAAGGCGCATCATAATTATAGATCTCTTTGGCTATTCGCTTTCCTGAGTCAAAAGAGCCACCGGGTGCGGCGTGATCCTTGCCAAAGGGCTCGATAGTAACCCCAAGTATCTTCCATCTTGCCGCCCAATCCACACGCCATGTCAATTTACCGCCACCTGCAAACGAAGCAACGCCCTTGTTCCCGCATTCGCATTCGTAATATGCTTCCTCCTTCTCTAGGTCATAACCGGTTACAATTGCGGATGTGATTCGGCCACAAGCGTCACAGAGCGGATTAAATGGCGTCCAGTCCTCGGAGATTTGCCGTCCCGAAACGTCCTCTAATATTCGTGATAGTTCATCCCTTCTCAAAAACGCTTCCTTTATTACGTCTACGTACAGCCCTGACTTATACATCTCGTCCGCCCTGTAAATCTCTACTTCTATCTCTAAGAGATCAAGAGAATCAAGGAACGGCTGTAGAAAATGGTCGGCATAGGACAAATGGCATCCTTCGGGGTCCGGGATCTCGGACAAAGTTTTGCCTACATGCGTTTCGTATTTTTCGGGAAGGAACGGGTATAGTCGCCGTAAAGGGTCAAAAGTATCAGCGACGTAGATTAGTTTCGCATCCACGTCCATGTCCCTGAGAGCTTTATGTACCGCATCCCCAATGATTATCTCGCGCAGATTCCCCACATGTATGGCGCCGGAAGGTGTAATACCCGTAGCGACAACATGCTTAGTCTCGCGCCTACTATCTACGATCTCCTCTGCAATTACTTTAGACCAGTGCATCTTTCTAATATGTATTAGTGTATGAAGAAGTTAAATATTTGTGTATGTTTTAGCTTGACTTTGTCACGCTATATTTCATTTAACGCAGAGAACGCTGAGTTCGTAGAGGAAGCTCGAAAGTTCTGGAGCCAAGAAGTGCAGGGGCTTGACGCTCTCGCCACTGAGGTATGAATCTACAAAATGATTCCGTCTATTATTCTACTTTATCAACTATCTTTAATATCTCATCACCATAAGTCTCAATTTTCCTTTCTCCAATCCCTTTTATAGTTTGCAATTCCTGAGTTGTCTTCGGTAAGCGATTTGCTATACCGATTAACGTGCTATCATGAAAAACGCAATATGCGGGGATACTGTTCTCAGTGGCAATTCGTTTCCGCCACTCCTTCAACGCTTCCAGCACTCTCAAATTACCCGTTTCGCATATTGTCTCCTTCTTCTCTGGCAACTGCAACTCTATTGGTATCTGCTCTTTTAACGCCTTCTCGGCCAACTCCGTGAGGTATAATTGAGGTCTTGGATAGCTCGAACTACCCTGTTTGGTAATCAAATATCCTTTTGCTATCATCTGATCAATAATCTTTCTTGCTTCCTCTGCGGTATATCCTTTCAAGATGCCATAGTAGCGTGATTCTTGCAGATTCTGATCCAATATCCGCTTTGATTTCGAGCCGATTAATATGTTGGCCAGGAATGTTCGACCCACGTGAAAGTCCAGAGTTCTTACTAATTCTAGGATACGAAACGCGATTTTTGCTCTTTCTTCTAATAACTCCTCTTCTCCGGTAGCGGGGCTCAAGTCAGGTTGTGGCTCGGTGCTACGCTCAAAACCATCGCCAATAAGACTTAAAAGCGGATTGCAAACACTGCAGGCATTGCAATCTCCGTCATACTCTTCACCGAAATAATTCAAAATGAACTTCCTCTTGCACTCTTTGCTCTCTACATATTCCACTATCTTGTCTATCTTTTTCATGCTGTTAGTCTCTAATCGGAGAAGGATTTGATGCAGATTCATTATGTCCACATCCTTTATGCCCGGGTAGACTTTGACAGGCGTGCAGAAATCACGCTCTACAAGTTCTATTTGTCCCGCGGTCTTCAACTCACGCAACACATTGTTTATCCGCGGAACGGATATTTGAACGGCACTACTTAACATGTCCAGCTCCATCCACCTATTTAAGGACGCATTAAAATACGCATTTTTATATATCTTCTCCGCATCATGGCGATAGTTTAGCGATCCAAAATCAGCATGCTGTACACTCACCACTGCACGTTTAAAAATCCTAAAATACGTTTTTAGCGCGCCCAACCGCTCAAGATTATGCAAGATCAATCTAATGGGGACTTCGTCCAGCGTCAAATCGTTTGCTAGCCGCTTCACATTCACATAAATCAAATCGCCCTCTCCTTGTGTCAACAGATCGAGCACAGCTTCAATTTGCTCCGCAGATGGCGTATTGCGCTGAATCAACTTCCGTAACTGGATTTCATCGCCTTTTGAGTATAGCAAGATGCAATTAGAGATATTCTGGTCTCTTCCTGCACGACCTACCTCTTGATAATAGTTCTCAATAGATTTCGGCAAATTATAATGTATTATCGCCCTTATGTCCTCTTTGTCAATACCCATACCAAAGGCATTGGTGGCGACTACGATTCGCGTTCGCCCGTTTATAAAATCGTTCTGTACCCTTTTCCTCTCTTCACTATCCCTTATCTGACCGTGATAATACGATGCACCCAATCCAGAATCGTCCAAATATGTGGCTAGCCATTCCGCGGTTTTTGTGAAATTAACGTACACGATAGTGGAGCCTTTGAGTTGTCCTAAAAGTCGTTTCAAACTCAATTCTTTCCTACTATTCTTCCTCATAGGAACAACGGAAAATAACAGGTTCTTTCGGTCAAAACTGTCTTTAAACACGTCACATTCGATGCCCAATTGCTTTTGTATGTCCTCTTCGACTGTTCTTGTGGCCGTGGCTGTCAATCCGAGTACCGGTGGTGGTGGGTTGTGTAAATCCGCTATAACCCGCTGCAGCCGTAAATAATCCGGTCTGAAGTTATGTCCCCAGACGGAAATGCAATGCACCTCGTCTATCGCGATTAAACTGATATTGCACGTCTTCAATATACTCATCAGTTTATTATCTACGAATGTTTCCGGAGCGACATAGAGCATCTTCAATTTCGATTCTTTTAATAGCTTGTGTATCCGTTCCTTAGTGGCTTGATCGAGCATGGAATTGATATACGCAGCTTCAAAGATGCCGTGCTTCTTTAGATTGTCTACCTGATCCTTCATCAATGCTATTAATGGACTTACAACCACTGTTAAACCGTCAAATATCAATGCGGGTATTTGAAAACAGATGGATTTACCAACACCCGTGGGTAAAATAGCTAAAGTGTTCTTTTGGGCTAATACGTTACTAATTATTTCTTCCTGGCGTGAGCGGAAAGTGTGGTGATTGAACACGGAGTTCAAAATAGTTAGTGGGTCTTGTGCTCGTGAGGAGTTAGTGCTCATTTTTCTTTATTTTAATTTTAATATATTGTATTGCTGTTAACTTAGAGCGTTTTCTATTATTTAGGTTTTCGTTTTGTATTCGGATAGCGGAATAAAAAAACCACGAGATTTCACAAGATTAACACAAGAACTTGGGGATATTGGGTATAAAGTAGCTAATGGTGTACTGAAACTATGTTATTAATAT
>CBDAFQ010000110.1:0-3003 GCA_965195275.1 uncultured ANME-1 euryarchaeote
TTACGTTCCAGTTTTCGCCAATTCCGCTTTATTATCCCGTACACCCACATATTCAGCTCTTCTTTGAAGAAATTGACATCCTCAAGTGGGTCATGACTCCCGATCTCTACCACATTACCATCTATATCTGTCCCACCAGATGCGTCTACAACATGTATTATCGCTTCCGCCTGCCGCAGTTCGTCTAAAAATTCGTTCCCTAAGCCCTTCCCCTCATGTGCCCCTCTTACCAGTCCTGCAACATCCAGAAGCTCTACCGGTATGAAGCGAGAACCATCTATGCAATTTCCACACCCGGCGGGAATTACCTGCTGAATCTCTTCTTCCTTACAGGGGCATTTTACTCGCACGTATGCTATCCCAATATTAGGCGATATAGTTGTGAACGGATAAGCGGCTATCTCAACATCTGCGAGTGTAGCGGCCTTGAAAAAGGTGGATTTACCCGAATT
Source organism: uncultured ANME-1 euryarchaeote (assembly GCA_965195275.1). Lineage (GTDB taxonomy): Archaea > Halobacteriota > Syntropharchaeia > Alkanophagales > Methanospirareceae > Methanophaga. The sequence goes on from CBDAFQ010000110.1 coordinate 453, forward strand.
CGGCTTTCCTGCTATCGCTATTGTTATCATGTTAGATCATATCACTCCTCAACGGAAACCGTCTCTAGCTGGCTTACTATGTTCCAAACCAGCGTCCTTGTATGAGACAGGATATTAGGATTGGCAGCTAAATCCTCCAGCTCAGAAATAACCGCCGTTGCCCTCAAGGCCCGCGACCCATTGCCGGTTCGTAGCTCATTCTTTACGTTATTCACTGATTTCCTTATGTTCCTCGGAACCCTAATGTCAGTCATATGTTCTTCAAGCATCTCGGCACATCGCCCCAAAATCTCTTCTTTTTCTGCCCCCGCCATTCGATACATCACCTATATAAATTTTAAATCAGAAATAGAAATAGAAATAATTTTAAGGTTTCGGTTTAGGCGCAAAGATGAAGCAAGCTATTGAAGAGGCGGTAGAGGATGCGTTAAGACAAGAGCAAAAGCCAGTAGTCATTTTCATGCTTGGTGGCGTAGATGTGGGAAAGACTTATGCTGTTACTTCTATTGCAAACGTTTTTTTCGCACAAGGGCTAAAAGTAGCGGTTGTTGATACCGATGTGGGTCAAAGTGATATAGGGCCGCCATGCTGCATAGGGCTGGGAATACAGGAAAAGGAGCTAAGAACACTTTCGGAAGTGCCGCTTCACAGCCTCTACTTTGTTGGCACTACATCACCTAACCTGTGTACACATGAATGTGTAAATAGCGCTGCTGCTGCTGTTGCGAAAGCGAAAGAATTAGGGGCAGATGTTATAATTGTGGACTCAACAGGATGGATAGAAGGAGAAGATGCAAAGCGGTTCAAGCTATATGAGATAAAAGAGATAAAGCCTACCCTTGTCATCGCGATAGAGCGCGAGGAGAGATTGGGGCATATACTAACAGATCTAAATATGAGGGTTATTAAGCTGCCGGTGTCAGATGAAGTGAGGAGCAGATCGAGGGAAGAGCGAAAAGCACTGCGTGAAGAGGCGTATAACCGATATTTCAGCACTGCTAAGACCAGAGTTTTTGACCCGCCTGCTCTGGCATGGACGCTGGAAGAAGGCACAATAATGGGGCTTTCCCGTAGCGATGAGCGCGAAATCCTTGGGCTCGGGATATTGATGAAGTGGGATTATGAACGGGGAAAGGTAATAGTATTCACGCCGGTGGATGATACTGATGCTGATGCGGATACTGAAACGGAAATACAAATGAAAACCGGCGGTCTGAAGTTGATAAAGGCGAATGGGAAATTTAAAGAGGCGCGAGTTTATAAATTTTACTAAAATCTCAACCCACCAAGAATAGCAATAAACAACGCGGCTGCTATTATATCCGCGGTAGACCCCGGATTTATCCCGTCCCTTATCAATTCCTCATCGAATTCCTCTATCTCGTTAAGCTCGTATCCTCCCGTTACAATCGCCTTCGCCCTTTCTTGCACGTATCTGCTCGTTTTTGCGCCAAACCCCAGTTTGACAAATGTATCCTCCGTCTCAGAAAGCAACCACAGATACGCATGAGATATAGCCTCGTTTATGTTTCCCGCATATGCGAAATCATTTAAGTGCACTGCACACCCGAAAGTTTTATCAAATCCGCCTACCAATTCACGTGAAATCGAATCATAAGATGCGGAAATTGTAAGTATCGCATACAGCGATAATCCTTTTACCCTTATCTCATTTAGCGAGTCTTCATCCATAACATCAAATGCAGGCACATCTCTTCTCACTTTCACTTTGCCCGTTGAAAATGCCTTGTAAACTTCTATTGCATCATCCACACCGGTGTTTTGCATGATTTCATCCGCTTTACTCTTTAGCTCTTGCAGATCGCTACGTTCACAAGCGCCCGCCGCCATCGTTAAGGGCATCAGCAAAAGTAGCGCACCAAAATGAGTATTCCCACCTCGCTGCCACGTCATACTTTCTTCTACGCCCGCTCTTATCAATTCTCCCACACCCAAAACTCCCGCAGCCGCTTCTCTTAAAACTGGGTACACCGCAACCGAAGAAGCGATAAAATGCTCGTAGCTCGTATCTGTGAAATCGTGTGTCCGGTCAACGTTACCGGGCTTAGGATGTGCGGATACTTCCAATAGCAACGCCAATTGCGCACTTCTTGCAATATAATCCTCGTTCATTTGGAAATTGTTTGTAATTTACTTGGGAGCAAATAGTACCTTTCTGAGCTGAGCTCTGGATACCCTTTTAATAGCATTGGTAGACTCATGACCACTTCTTCCGCGGTTATCATGATCTCCACCTCTTTTAATACAATTAGCGGATAATATAAAAAACCACAAGATTTTACAAGACACTTTTTCTTTTTGCAAAAGAAAACCTGTGCTAAAAGCAAAAACTAGTTTCTTTGGTAAAGCTTTCTTTCTTAAAGAAAGGTTTGTGGGAATCGGTGTAATTAATCTTGTGGTTAGCTAAGCTAAATTGCCATCTTATATATATCAACCACTATAACCTTCTTCTCCTTTTTATGGAACCAGAACCGCCTTTTCAGTGGGAATGCAACCGGAAAGCGAACAATCACTGCTTGTGGCAGAAAAG
>CBDAFQ010000111.1:0-3884 GCA_965195275.1 uncultured ANME-1 euryarchaeote
CGCATCTCCGAAGGCTCCACGCACGCACCTATATTCTCCTTCAACCATTCTATATCTTTTCCTCCTGCCTCTTCCGCGGTATCCGAAATTTCCGCTACCACATTTAACAGCTCAAGCGTGTCTTCCTTATACCGTTCAAACTCTTCCTCCAGCACTCCTGTTAATCTTTCAATCATACTGATCAATACTGTAGTTGCGTTTTCGTAGTTACCAAGCTCTATGCTACGCTCAACAAGTTTTATATTAGTTCTGATTCTGGCAGTGTCTGCAATCTCTTTACCTTCGCCTTCTAAACTGGTTGCATCTCGCAAACATATTCTTAGCGCTTCATCCAAGATCGAAGTAAATTCATTCATGAAGATGGCTAACTCTAGTGCATCCATTTCTACACGGTCGTCCCCCTTTATCTTTGTTTCCATCTTCCGTATCTGATCCTGAATATTCTTATAGCCTGCGCTTTCAAGCGCACTTGCACTTTCCAAATACTGCCTGCATTTGTCCAGTGCATGAGAGTAAAGGATAATCTCATGCCGCTTTCTTATCTCATCAAACGTCTTTTTTAGCCAGTCGAGATCAGCAAAAGCTACTTTCTTTATCTTCGTTTTGTCTATTCTTATCTTGCCATTTACCTCGCAGCCCAGCCCAGATAACCCCTCCTTTACCTTCCCTAAATCATCACGGAATTCCTTTGTACTCGGTCCATATTTATCCTCGAAATCGTATAACGTGCGTATTAGCTCTGTATAGCGTTCCGCAATACTCGTAACGTCCCTTTCCATTACCTTCTCTTTTATATTCTTTCCCTTTGCCGTGACGAGATATTGTACTAAGAACGACAGCGCTATCACAGCAGGGATGAACAGGAGTATAAACGTTATTGCAAGGTCAGACCCGGTGTTGAAGAGAATAACAACGCCGAGTGCGATTAAAGCTAAAAAAGCAAGTGGAATAAATATCTTATTCATACGCAAGTCTCCTTATCTCTCGTAATCTTTCCAATTGATCGAACTTGTAAGTGAAGAGATTGGTTACCGCAGCTATATTCCGCTTTGTAGCGGCTACAGTCAGATGGATTTCTTTTGAATATGCGTGCATAAATTCCTCTATTAGTCCATTATCCACTTTCTTATTCTTGATATAATATTCCGGGACTTGAATAGCGGTTATGCTCTTATCACAGCCTATAGGCGCATTAGAAACGCTGAGCTTATCCAAGGCGATATGAAGTAGTGTTCCAAGGTCAAGAGGCTTGTGCATCAGAAACGGGAATATATAGCCCCATAAGCCCTTTGTCAGTTCAGAAGCCCGCGATAAAGCTACATATCCGGGCATATCGCCAAATGATAACGCTTTTAGAGCATCATCCATAGACAATTGCATCTCATCAGGTAACGAGCTGGATTGTGATGTTCCAATAAGAAGGTCTGCGAGACAGGATGCGATATACCTGTTATAGCGCGGGAAATAATCAGTATAATTTGGAAGATGCGTTATCTTCTGGTTATCAACGAGCATAAACGTGTTCACATGCTCCTTAAGGTTTTCCATCGCGTAATATGCGTCAATTAGCACTTCCTTTTTCTCTCTCCTCTCCGCAGGTAAAACAGCAACAAGAACTACCTTTAGCCCTTGCCCACTCAGCGTTTCTGCTATCTGAGGCATTATATTACTATCGCCAAGCCCTGCGAATAGGAATGTGAATTTGAGGTCTTTTGCTTCTTTTAAAGCGGCACTTACTTTGTTAGCTATATCATTCCCTGCCTGGTGCTTTATAACGATTGGCTTAGCGCTTTTTACTTCTTTATATGCTAACAAGGGCTCGAGAATTGCCCCTCCTGCGTTTCCTATTCCGATAAATAGGTATGTCATTTTATCCCTTTTATTGTATGTACATAAAGTATTCTTTGGTAAAGTTTTTAAAACTTTTTTTTGAAAGAAAGGATTTTTATGTATTATTTCTCTAATTGAAGAGGCACATATATAAATGTATCTAGATCTTATTGTTTTCTGATGAAACGGCAAAGTTTGGCTCTGTTGATAATACTACTGGGCATCGTCATATTCCTCTCTTCTGCCACGATCGTGGCCGGGTCAGATGAGTTGAAGAGAGAGCTACTAGAGGCTATTTTATCGCAGGATAAGCCCGAATTATTTGACGATTATGGCGAATTACTGCTTGCAAAAACCAAAATGCAGACGATAATACAGGGCTTGGATAGCCGGGATGTGACCGCAACTACAAAAGCGTGGGTGGATCTTTCGCTCAGAATCATTGATGATTTTGAACTAATGGTAAACGAAAGCGAAAGTTCTGACCCAGTCGACCATATAAATGCGGTAGAAGCCGCGGAAAGAATAAACATGTCCATAAATACGCTCACTGGATGTCCGACCGCGGAAAGAAATGGAATACCTATGCTTTCTATGCTTGCACTTATGCGTTTTTATCGTGCTGAAGGCAAATTCTTCGAGGATACGGCGAGGAATACTGCTGAAACGAAGCTGAAACTAGATTATGAGCGAAGAAGTTCGATTGCATACGAGAAAGGTAGCATGCCCAGTGATGCGAGCAGGATGGCGTTCGAGTCGAGGCGAAATGAAAGGATCTATGACAGGGATATGAAAAGTGCATCAAAAGACATTAATGCTGCTAGGGTGCAGCGAGACAAAGCAATAACACAAACTTCTGAATTCTTTGGTTCTGATTTCATGGGTATACTAAAAGCGCGTGATTCGTTTGAGAGCGCGAAGGGGCTATATGAGAAGCATAACGATAAAGAACTGGAGACTGAGAACGTAATAAAAACTGAAGATGAGATAAAACATGCTTATCAGAGGTTGATGCTTGATGCGCTTCTGCGAGTCGGGATTTATCTTCTTATCCTTTCATTCATTGTCGTTATATTATGGAAGGAGTTCAAGAAATGGGGTGATGAATTAGATGACACGAGGTTGGGCGAAGAGCTTATTGCTTGATATTGTAATAGTAGCTATTGTACTCCTTGCTCTTTTGTGCTCTCTGCAGAGTGCAAGTGCGTATGAAGTAAGCCCCACTAATGGCTATGTGAGCTTATCATTCGGGCAGACAGAAGATAATACGAAGACACTAACCTTTACTATTACTAATAATCAAAATGCCACTGTTCGCGGTGATATAAAGATTCCCGCTACCCCATCTCATATAACCATTACCGGTCCTTCTTCTTTTACCTGTGGCCCTAAGAGGTCCACCCGCGTACAGTTTACCGTCACGGCATCCCCCTCTGGCAAGGATGAAACGCGCACACCATTTACGATCGATATCGGTGCTAAGCGGGTCGTAATCTATGTAACAATAACCCACTATGCAATGCTTGAATTATCGCCATCGTCAATAGATTTCGGAAAGGTTCGTCGAATTGATAAGCCTTCGGAAACGGTCACGATCCGCGAGAAATTCGGGCATAAAGATGTTGATATACAGCTAAAAAAGAAAACTGGAAATGAGTGGCTTAAAACGGATAAAACAGAACTACAGATAAAAAAAGGATCGTCCGCGGAAATCAATTTCACTCTAACGCCGGAAACGCCGGATCACAACCGATATTCATGGTCCTTTTCTGTATCCAGCACCACAAGCAATACCCAGATAAGTCCAAACATGATAGATGCCGAAGTATACATGTTAATGCCGGCGAAGCTTGGCGAGCTTGACGATGAAGAGTTGGAAATAAAGTTCGATGAGCCAAGGGGAACAAAACAGGAATATACAGGGTCCATTTATGTGCGCGTGACAAATGAAGGCGATGAAAAGATGGAGTTCAGCAGTAAAATCACCGAACCACGAGAGCTAGATATGGCGATTATAAGTGTCTATTCGGGATTGGTCGAAGTTGATGGTAAGG
>CBDAFQ010000112.1:0-14571 GCA_965195275.1 uncultured ANME-1 euryarchaeote
TTTTCACCACACCTCTCGCTGCGAGCACGCCCGTAGCTGCTGCATTGACGATGTCTCTTGACAGACCTGCACCGTCACCGGCGACAAAAAGGTTCTTCACCGATGTCTCCATGTTCTTATCCACTTTTATTCGCATCGCATAGAACTTTATCTCAGGCGCATATAATAAAGTTGAATCAGAAGCGACACCCGGTATTATCTCATTCAGTTTCTCCAAGCCCTCTATGATGTCCATCGTGATTCGATGCGGCAAAGCCATAGAAATATCGCCGGGCGTGACATCAGTAAGAGTATTTTGTACGAGGTTACGCTTTATCCCGCGCCATGTGGACCTTCTTCCCCGTCTCAAGTCGCCAATTCGCTGTACTATCGGCTTCCCGCCCCCGATAGTAGTCGCCAACTTTGCAATTGAGCGTCCATATCGGGTAGTATTTTCAACCGGTTTTGTAAGCTCCACCCTCACGAGGAACGAGAAATTAGTGTTCTCTGATTTCTTTAACCTCAATGAATGCCCATTTACACCTATAAAACCGTCATAGACCTCCTTAACTACAAATCCACGCTCATTTGTGCAGAACGTCCTTGCAAAATCGTCATACCGCTTTGTCATTATATGAAACTTCGGGTCACGGTTTATCTTGGTCACGGGGTTCATGGTTATTGCTAACACTTCTACCCGTACGCCAACGTCTATACCTACATATTCCGCTTCTATCCCATGCTTTTTTATCATCTCCTCGACCCCGGCAGCACCCACTCTGCCAGGCGCGGAAATAGTGTGGCTACCTCGTATTTCATCGCCCTTAGCTGTTATTACACCTCGGCAAACCTTCCTTCCATTACCTCTTTCTTCTTCTATTATGAGGTCCGCAACATGCGTATTCAACATAAATTCAATCCCATGCTCCACCAAATGGTCTTTAAATGATTTTATCACTTCTTTTGTCTTATCCGAGCCTATGTGCCTCTGATTTATCTCTATGAAGCATGCGCCAACCGAAGCAGCTCGCCGCTTTAACTCCTCTATGTCTTCATCTGTGCCTTTATACAGCTCGTCAGGCATGCCATGCTCCAGAAACACACGGTCTACTTTGTTCACAAGCTGCCATGCGGTTTCGTGATCGGATAATGCTGCAAGGTCGCCTCCTATATCTGGTCTAAGGTTTAACGTGCCATCCGAGAACGTTCCGGCACCGCCCACTCCGGACATTATGTTACATTGATCACATTGAAGACAGGTACCAAATTCTTCCATTGGACAATTTCGCTCTTCTACGTCCTTGCCCTGATCTATCACCAGGACCTTCTTATCTACACTCTTGTCTATTAGCTCGTTCGCTGCAAATAGGCCTGCAGGACCTGCACCTACAATTATCACATCGTAATAATCACGTTTCATCTTTCATTCATTCAATCAACTAATTGATTAGCGGGCCAGGAGGGATTTGAACCCCCGACGGACAGGTTAAGAGCCTGCTGCTCTACCTTTCTGAGCTACTGGCCCATCTCTTAACTTTACGCACAAGGTTACTTAAAGTTTAGTATATATATTTTTGTGGTTTTCGGACTTGGCAGGTTCCACTTTTGTGCTTCTTCCTCTTTATGTGTTATTAAACTATATTTCATTTAATTTTACCGCAGAGCACGCGAAGAACGCAGAGACATCAGAAATCTCAGCAAGGATTGAAACAGTCTTAAAACTCTGCGTACTCTGCGCTCTCCGCGGTGATAAATCACTATATTTTTAGACAGTGCTAGCTAAAGAAGTTTATCTTTGACTTCTTCCTTTTTTGACTGCTCTACAACAACAAATATCTCCTGAATGCTTCTTTTACTATGTGCTAATAGCTTAAATCCCGAAGGCGTTTCCCGTTGGAATCGCAATTCCGGCTGTCCTGTGCCATGTACCTGCGAATGTGAAATCATAGCAGGTATGACTTTCGCTACTCCTTCCATATCAGAGATCCGCTCTAATAGCGGCAGAATACCATCTATGATCCTATGCTCCCTCTTGATGCCGTGCCTCACGTATTTCAACCTGGCCATTGTAAAATTATTTGCACGTTAGATGTTATAACGTTTGAAAGAGTTATTTGTATTGAGCGAGCGAGAGCGAAATAGCCATGAGAACCGAGGATTTGCACTGTGTGAAGGTGGAGAAAGGAAGGGGCGAACAGGTAAGGCGCGCGTTGAAGGAACTCAAACTGCTGAGAACAGACGCGAAGATAACTTCTAATTCGCATTATATCTATTTACCGCTTATGCGAGCGCTAAAAGCGATGGAAAGTGAAGCGGTAGATGTTACTGAACTGTTAACAGCCGATTTTGCGATTTCGGAGCCAAGACAAAACATAGAAGACATCCTGGGTTTTAGTCCTGCCTATGAAATAATAGGTGATATTGCGGTGCTTACAGGCGCTGGTGACTCAATAACCGAGACAAATGAGCAACACGTAGCGCATACGATACTGAACCTGCATAAAAACATTAAAGTGGTTGCCAAACGGATTTCACCTGTGGAAGGCGTATTCAGAAATAGGAAATTGGAGATACTCGCAGGTGAGAACAGGACAGAAACGATCCATAAGGAAAACGGCTGTCGATACAAGCTCGACCCGGAGAAGGTATATTTCAATCCTAGCCTTGCCGGTGAACGAAATAGAGTGGCGATGCAAGTTGAGCGCAGCAAAAACGAGCTGATAATAGACATGTTTGCAGGTGTCGGCTCCTTCTCTATACAAATTGCTAAACGTGCACCTCAAAGCATCGTTACTGCAATTGACATTAATCCCGATGCAATACGGTATCTCCATGAAAATATGGGACAAAATGGTGTGCGAAACATAGAACCGATAGAAGGAGACGTAAGTGGGATCTACATGAAGTTCGAGAACAAGGCAAATCGGATAATCATGAACCTCCCGAAAAGCGCTTATCTGTTCCTACGTGAAGCTCTGTGTATGCTCCATCCAGAAGGCGGGATGATTCATTTCTATGCTGTCGAGGCGTTTTACCCCGCGAAAGGTGGCAAGAAGAAGTCACTTGAGATGGCAATAGAGATAACAAAGGCGAAAGTTACAGCAAAGCTAAAGGAACTTTGTGATGAGTTCCACTACCAGTCCTTAGAACTACAGGAAGTGAGGAAAGTGAAGCCTTATGCACCCTATGCGTATATAATCGGTGTAGATGCGGCTATCGTATCTGCTCAAAAATCGGTGGATTTTTAAGCAGAGTATGCAAAGATCGGATGTGCCGCTTTTATTACACCGAATAATTTTTTGTATGCAGCTCATATCTTAGTGTTCCACTACTACCTATCACCATCGCTTTTTAGTGAGGAGCCCCCGTTCAACACGTAGAGGTAGAATGCGATGCCGTGGGTGGATTTTAGTACCCTAAAAATCAAACCTTATTTTGACCCCATAGATTCAAAAGCGATAATATCAGGAGCTCGTACTGCCCCTCCACGCCGATATCTATTTGGGCAGGTACAAGCGGATCGCCCGGACAAAGGCTTTAGCTCAGTGCCTAACGCCCAGGTTAAACAGCCGCGCCAAGAAACTTGACCGTTAAGGCTGCAACAGTTCTCGTGGTCTGGTTGCGTACATTATTGACTATGTAGTTTTCAATCGCGACAATTGATGTTCACTCCATTTGGGCGGGAAGCCCATCCTTTTATAAAAATCTTCAATAAATTTAATACTGGATTTAACAGCCCATTCAGCGCATCCGTGCCCTAAACATTTTTTGGGGGAAAAAGCATCGTTGGCCTGAGAAAAAGGATTGGTTTTGAAAGATTTAATATTTAAACAATTCTCTATACTTTTATGGGGGTTTTTAGAATCTGTGTCCCACTCAGGTTTGTAGTGAACCAGAACACTGCGCAATTTAATAAGACAATATACCGCCTGATACGGTGATTTTCCGCATTCGAATACTTCTTTATTGGCTCCAATTAGAACAAATTGATATTTTTGAAGGATTTTGGACCTTTCAACTATATTAAAAAGCTCTGTAAGTGCCTTGGGGGTTGTGTGATCAAAGACATTAAAAAGATTATCATTATCTCTTGCACTAATAAATACTTCATTAATAGTTGCCTCAAGTGATGCGACTGAAACAATGATTGCGCCAGTTACGTATGCTCTATGTTCAGCGCGTAGTTCATCCGTAAGTTCATCCTTGTAGTTTTTTTCGATTATGGCACTTTGTCTGGCGAAATGAGCTGCGCTTAACATATGGTGACCTGAAAAATTGGTCTTTAGACTGACGGTCGCCGAAACACCTCGTGTTGAATTTACTTTTATTGAACCCTTTAGATGTTTATCTGCCATGATCACTCCTATCTAGCAATTTGATTAAAAGAGGTATAACATTGTTTTTTTATTACTCTATTATTTCTCAATTGTGTATAAATAACTGTATATAAAGGCAATTCAAAGTCCATCAGAGGCTAATGCAACATTCAAAATACGCCTATTTTCTCCTTTATCACCGATATTTCGTGCTCTATACGTTCAAATCGCTCTTCCATATATGACTTCAAATCCTCTCTTAAGCCTTTTACTCCACTTAAAGTTTCATCCTGTTTTTCCAGCAACGAATCTTGTTTTCCCAGCATCCTACCCGTGTCCTTCTTTATCGCCTTTTCATCTCTGAAAAAGAGCCCCTATATTTATTTATGATACTTTTATCATTAAAGTTAATTCCTCAGGGATATCTGCATTAATCAACATATATACAAATGCGAAAGCTTTACCAAATAACACACGTTATCTACAATCGGTAGTATGAACAAACAAGAAGCCAAAAAGCTCGTCATTAATGCGTTAACCGCAGGCAGGCAAACCCTCTTTGAGCCGGAAGCGAAAGCTCTGGTATCGGCATGGGGCATACAAGTGCCAAAATCAGTCTTAATCGACGGGCTGGAGGATGTGGCACTTAAATCAAAGGAGATTACTCCGCCTCTTGTTCTCAAAGTGGTGTCGCAAGACATCCTTCATAAAAGCGAGTTCGGTGGGGTAATAACAGGTATAAATGATAGCGAAGAAGTGAGCATTGCCTTGAAAGAGATGAAGCGGACTCTTGCGGAAAAGGCACCAAAGGCAAGGATAGCGGGGTTTCTTTTGGAGGAGACTGCTCCCACGGGGATAGAGCTGATAATAGGTGGCTTGAGGGACCCGCAATTTGGGCCTGCTGTTATGTTCGGCACAGGTGGCTTTGCCGTGGAACTCGTTGCGGATGTGAGCTTCCGGCTTGCACCACTGAACAGAGAAGAGGTTTTTGATATGATGCGAGAGGTGAAGAGCTACCCACTCTTGACCGGGTTCAGGGGTTCGAAGCCCGTTGACATAGAGAAACTGGCATCCACCGTTATGAAGCTGTCTGACATCTTACTGGAGATAGAAGCGATAAAAGAAATAGAAATAAACCCTCTTTTGGTTTATGAAGACCGGGCGGTGGCTGTGGATGCAAGGGTGGTGTTACAATGACCATATCTACTAAAAAATCGGTGGATTTTTGAGCAGACAATGCAAAATGAAAAGTGCAAAGTGCAAAAGACAAAGTTCAAATATAAGAACATAAGAGACTTTTATATGCGGAGGGATAGTTGATGGAAGATATTTTTAGATTTGCGGATGAGTTAGGGCCGGCAAAGGTCATTCACGTTTATGAGCCTTCGGTGGGGTTGAAGGCAGTTCTAGTGGTGGACAACGTAGCCCGAGGACCGGCAATCGGCGGATTGCGCATAGCTCCTGACGTGAGTGCGGAGGAGTGCTTCCGGCTGGCCCGCGCTATGACCTTGAAGAACGCGGCTGCCGATCTGCCTCATGGAGGTGGCAAGTCAGTAATCTACGGTGATCCAAAGATGCCTATAAAAGAGAAGGAGACACTGATTCGGGCCCTTGCCAGCTCATTACGAGAAATACAAGAGTATATATTCGCGCCGGACATGGGCACCGATGAGGCATGCATGGCCTGGGTGAAGGATGAGATCGGTAGGGTAGTAGGATTGCCCAGCGACTTCGGTGGAATTCCCCTCGACGAGATCGGGGCGACGGGGTGGGGCCTCAGTCACGCCACAGAAGTTGCCCTTGAGTACTGCGACTTCGATATGGAAGGGGCTCGAGTTGTCGTTCAGGGCTTCGGTGCTGTGGGCAAACACACTGCTCGTTTCCTCACGGAAAAGGGAGCCATGCTGGTGGGTGTAGCGGATTCCCGGGGTACGATCTACAATCCCCTGGGGCTTGATGTTCTCGCATTGATCGAGTTGAAGACGGCGGGCAAGAGTGTGGCTGATTATCCGGACGGAAAGAAGCTCGACCGTGACGCGGTGATTAACATCGGATGCGATATTTGGATTCCCGCTGCGCGGCCCGATGTTATAGACGAGAATAACGTGAACCTCTTGAAAACTAAGCTCGTGATCGAGGGTGCCAACATTCCTATCACTGAGGGTGCGGAAAAACACCTTCACGAAAAAGGTGTGCTCTACGTTCCCGATTTCATCGCCAATGCGGGTGGAGTGATCTGTGCGGCTATGGAGTACCAAGGAGCCGGCCAGTCGGCAGCATTTCAGGCTATTGAGGAAAAGCTATGTCGCAATACCCGGCTGGTGCTGGAGGAGGCAGCAAGCAGAGAGATAATGCCGCGGGAAGCCGCCGTAGACCTAGCCGTACAGCGGCTGAAGAAATCCATGAATTATAGACGCTGGTCGCTGTTTTCATCAGCTCCCGGATTCGTATAGTCTGCGATAACTAATGGCATGACCGTCTTTGTAGAAACTCGTCAGGAGACCCCTCGTAGTTCTTTAAAATTTCACTTGGTTTCTTTTTTGAAATATTTATATATAAAAGGAAACTAGCTGAAATTAGAAAGATGAGTGAAGCATCCGCTCGACAGAAGATGTCGCCCAAAGACCTGCTGATCGTGCTGGTTATCTCCCTCGGATCTTTCATGGCCGGACTTGACGTCACCATCGTCAATATTGCTCTACCTTCGATTGGTAAAGCATTTGATGTCTCGACGGTCACGGTATCATGGGTGCTGAACGCATACCTGATTGTTCTGATCAGCCTCCTGCTCGCCTCGTCCAGCCTCGGGGATATGAAGGGTTACCGGAAAATTTTCCTGGCTGGTTTTATCCTTTTTACTATTGGCTCAGCCTTGTGTGGCCTAGCACCCGGAATTGAGGTCCTGATTCTCTCCCGCATGCTTCAGGCAGTGGGAGGGGCGATTATCGCAGCTCTCGGGGCCGTCATGATCACTTCCTACCTTCCATCTGCTCTCCGTGGACAGGCCCTCGGTATTGTGGCCATGTTCACCATGCTTGGTGCTGCACTGGGACCGGTGATCGGCGGATTTCTTACCAGTACCTTCTCCTGGCGGTTCATTTTCTATGTTAACATTCCGGTTGGCATCATAGCCTTACTGCTAGGGATGTATATCCTCCCCAGACTGGACCCAATAGCACCAAAAGCGAAGCTGGACGTCCTGGGTGTAATCTTGATCTTCGCCGCTCTCGGCACGCTAATTTATGGACTCATCTTTCTGCCGGGAGCAGCGAGAATGAGCGCAGTCCTTGCTTTAATCGTATCAGCGGTCTTCTGGGTCTTTTTCTATCTCCATGAGCGACGGAGTACAGAACCACTGGTTAATACACATCTTTTCGCCAATTGGGCCTTCACCCTGCAGAACTTGGCTGTAATGCTCATCCAGATGGCCCTTGCCGGGGTCATGATCCTTATGCCGTTCTACCTTGAAATAGTCAAACACCTCCCTACGGACAATGCAGGCACTGTTCTGCTGGCCCTCCCCATCGGGATGATCCTCACCTCACCCATCGCCGGGAGGATCTCGGATGTAATAGGCACCAAAAAGCCGATCATTCTCGGTTTCGTGATCTGTGTCCTTGCTCTCTTCCTGCTCTCCACCTTAGGTCTTAACACCAGTATCGGGCACACGGTGATCTATTTATTCCTCCTCGGAGCGGGTACGGGTATTGCTTATGCCCCGCTGAACAGTGCAGTTATGGGCGAATCCCCGATAAAGGAACGGGGCACAACTTCGGGTCTGATCAAGATGATGACCAATCTCGGGTCCTCTCTCGGGGTCGCACTGGTAATACTGGTCGCTACCGTAGCTCTGGGACCGGAACTTGCACAAGCCACCATTCATACACTCCCACCCGCGGAGCTGGCCAGTGCATTTGACGTCGCATTTCTCTTCCTTATGTGCGCCGAGGTGCTGGGGATATTACTGATGCTCCCGGTAAAGGAGGAAGAGATCGGTTACAGCACAGACGGTGAACCCGTGATTGCTTTTTAATGCCTATGGGTGCTCCTTTTTTTATTGTGCAGAAATTATAACAAAACCACGAGCGTTTATACGATACGATGGACAGACACAACATTAGAAATCAAAGAGCTGAAGACAGAATAGATTTTGACGGCAGAAAGACCGAATCATATTATCTGGTCTGGCTACCCGATGGCTGGGAAGAACAAGAGATTAAGAAGGGGCACAATTGAAAAAGTCAGTATTTTTTAATTTTTCATCCATTGGACCCAACATTTTCATCGTGTTTGCAACTAGTAAACTACCAAAAAGTGATCCCTCATTGACTTCCTACCAAAAAGCTGCACTATTTTTATCCTGGCAGTTGATCTGAGCTGGGTTCTAGGATTTTCCCACGTTGTCCTGCGAGCTTACCACGCAAGCGTTACCCCCGGCGTGTTCCGCAGTAGGATTACCCCGAATGGCGAGGGTAGCCACAAGGGCAATTCACGATGCAACTTCTTGTCAACAAACGGGAAAATTCGACAGCGCCCCCTTTGTTGAATTGGTTTCGAGTGTTAGAAAATTAGCGATACAACCGATTCACACCATCAATTAGTGCGTATACAGATGCAATCACAATGTCTGCACTCACACCACTTGCTGTTATCGTCTCATCACCCCTGCTCATCTTCACTAAGACATTCACTAGCGCATCCGTTCCACCGGTGATGGCATCTACGTGATACTCGTCAAGGCGCAAATCGTTCATTTCCATCCCGGCCATCGCCTTCCGTAATGCGTTTATTGCTGCATCTACAGGACCAATACCGACACCTGCTTCCACCACCTCTTCACCATCTATCTCCAATCGCAATGACGCCGTTGGGTACACGTTCTTACCGGATACTATTGATAGGTCAATAAGTTTTATCTTCTCCTCTCGCTCGATATGTAATACATCATCTACTATTGCCTGGAAATCCGCGTCTGTAATCAGTTTAGCTTTATCGCCGAGCTCTTTCACTTCGGTCAATATCTTCTGCATTTGCCCATCATCTGCCGATATACCCATCTCATCCAGCTTCATCTTCACTGATGCCTTACCTGTATGCTTCCCTATTGCGAATCGCCTCTTCCTCCCTATCAGTCCTGGGTCAATTGGCTCATACAAACTTTTATCTGCCAGGGTACCATGAACGTGCATTCCCGACTCGTGCGTGAAGGCGTTATCACCCATAAGCGGCTTGTTCGGTGCAATTGGCATCTTTGTCAGATTCACAACTACTCGCGATGTTTCATACAGCTTCTCCTTTGCTATATTCGTCTTTACGCCGTAGAGCAATTCCAAAGCAGTTACCACCTCATCTAAGGATGCGTTACCCGCTCTTTCGCCCAACCCATTTACCGTTACGTGCACCACCTTCGCACCCGCCATAACAGCAGCTACTGAATTTGCAGTCGCCAACCCGAAGTCATTGTGGCAGTGCACGGATACGGGCGTGTCGCAACTACAAAGAGCCTGAAACATCTCCTTCGTACGTTCTGGATAGAGCACGCCAACGGTATCACAGAAGCTTAAACGGTCAACAATCTGACCCAAATCATAAAAGAAAGATTTCAAAAATACCATATCCGCTCGTGATGCGTCTTCCGCACTGATTTCCACCTTTAAGCCATGCCCCTTTACATATTCTGACATCTCAATGGTCATGTTTCTTAGTGTTTCCCGATCTTTTCTCAATTTCTTCTTTATGTGATCGTCCGAAACAGGGGCAACTAAATTAACCGTGTCAACACCGCATTTAATCGCAGCGTCAATATCGCCCTTCAAAAGCCGTGCAAATGAGCTGATTTCCGCGTTTAAACCTTCATCTACTATTGCCTTTATCGCCTTTTGCTCGCCTTCCGAAATAATCGCAGTTCCCGCTTCTATGAAGTCAACGCCTAATATATCCAGTTGTTTAGCAATCTGCAGCTTCTGTTCCGGCGTTAGTGATACCCCTGGTGTTTGTTCACCATCTCTCAATGTGGTATCCAGGATTTTTACCGTTTTTACTTCTTGCATATGCTATCGTTTCTAATATGAACTGCATTATATTTTAAACTATGACCGTAAAGTTCCAGGAGGCGGTATTGAATAGAGTGAAGCAGATCCCCAAAGGTAAAGTAACCACTTATGGCGAGATAGCGCGGGCAATAACAGGCACAGTTACTGCAGCTCGTGCTGTTGGGCAAGCAGTGGCGAGAAATCCGTATCCCATTATCATACCCTGTCATCGTGTCGTGAGAAGTAGCGGTGATCTTGGCGGTTATAGTTTGGGATTGGATAAGAAGATAGGACTTCTGAGTGCGGAAGGAATAGAGATTATAGGTGGGAAAATATTGAATTTTGAGCGAGTACTTTTTCTGTTTCAAGAAAAAAAATAAGAGGAGAATGTCCTCTTGCGTACTTATTCGGTCGTTATAGCTGTTTGATTTAGTGCTGTTTGATTAAAATCGGATTGATTCAGCATCTGCATCAAAGGCGGCTCGGCAGCAGCATCTGCCGCTTCTGGCAACTCTATCGAGACTGGCTGGTTATAATCGTAGAATAGCATTTCAACCTTTTCGTCCGCGGTCATTGTAAATCCCTCTACCGTATCCGGAATGGGCAGGTCATCGGAACTCACCACCAAGCGTATCTCCATTTGTGTCTTCATGGGATACAAGGTATCCTTTGCAATCCATTCCGTCGTGGACATGCTCTTCAGTATTTTCTGGAGGTCTATGCCGGGTGCTAAGCCTTGTGTAGATCTAGCCATCACAGCAGCCATCGTAGAATTCCAGAACTTTTCCATGTCTGGTACGATTTTTAGCACATAGCAATCCACACCTTTCAACTCTTCATCCGCTAAAAGCTCCACTTCCGAGATGTCCAATAGCTCCATCTGTTGTTCTAGTTGGTTCTGGGAGGCCCAAGATTCCTCATAGCCCGCCGGCATTTCCATCTTTGTCCATTGTGGTGGTAGCCCCGGTATACCGATGTCCATCTTCGTATACATGGTGTTATTGATTAAATACATCTCCATTTCCATTGGCCCCGGCACTTCGGTTGTCTCAGACGATTCCATGCTCGTATTCATATCCAACTTCATTTTTTTGTCTACAACATCCAATACACCACGCCCGTTACTTATCGTTGTCATTTCTGTGTCATTAGTCTCGTTGCTCACTAACATCTTCATCGTTACCGCCATGTCAAACTTGTAGGTATCTGTCTCTTCAGCATTGGCAAGCACCTCTGCTTTTATATCTGCAACACTCATCTTCTTCTCTTCCTCTACGCAACCAGAAAACATCATAACTGATGCGATTACAAGTACGGCTATTAGTCCTGCCATCAATTCCCTTTTCATTTTTTTTCGCCTCTTTCTAAATAAAGAAAAAAACATCAACACATATATAGATCATTACCACATGATATAAACAATCCTCTTTTGTTTGCTGTAGTGGAAACACCTCTGCGCAACTTACGATTCAATTGAACGGATGTGCATAGAGCTCAAAATGGTGAATATAGAGAAAGAAGCGGAGGAAACCATCCGATTCATAACTGATAGAATGTTGGGGAAGCTGAGCACATGGCTCCGTATCCTTGGATACGATACCATTTACGCTTCGGAAGTAAAGGGCGATTGCGTTGAAGAGGATGAATCTCTCGCCGCTCTGGCAGAGCACGAAGCGCGAATATTGCTCACTCAAGACAAGATACTCGCAGCTTCCGCAACGAGAAAGGGTGTTCAATGCGTCCATATAAAAACATGTGTGGTGATGGGACAATTGAAGGAACTGCTTCGTCATTACCCGAACCTAAATCTTGAACCCGTTTCGATCCGATGTAGTCTGTGTAATGGGCGATTGAGAAAAGTGAGGGAAGAAGAGGAAGAGGATATGTTGCGGGAGAAGAGTTATGTGCCTACGAGCATGATCGGTGAGTGTGATTTCTGGATTTGTAATCGCTGTGGCCGGATATACTGGAAAGGGAGCCATTGGCGGAATATGCGTGAGCGGTTGAAAGAGTTACAATGAGCGGGCATTGGTGTTGTGAGGCGGATACCAAATTGCGGGCACTGTACCGCATACAGGACGAAATAGCATCAAAAGCCGTAATCGCAGATGAGATAAATCTAAAAGAGCTAAAAACAATCGCAGGTACTGACCAGACGTTTTTCTACGGATTAC
This sequence comes from uncultured ANME-1 euryarchaeote, assembly GCA_965195275.1. Lineage (GTDB taxonomy): Archaea > Halobacteriota > Syntropharchaeia > Alkanophagales > Methanospirareceae > Methanophaga. The sequence continues at coordinate 12,502 of CBDAFQ010000112.1, forward strand.
AAGCCGAAGAGAGGATTGTATCCGCGATCGTCGTGCTTGAATATCCGTCTCTGAAGTTCATTAACTATTCCTATTCCGAGATGCCGGTGGCTTTTCCGTACATCTCCGGTCTTCTCTCATTTAGAGAAGCGCCGGCCATAATAAATACTTTTTACGCACTGGAAAACAAGCCCGACCTGTTAGTAATAAATAGAAGTGGAATAAATCATCCGAGGTTTGCGGGATTAGCTACGTATGTGGGCGTTATCTTAAACGTGGCAACGATAGGCGTGACAAAGAGTAGCCTCTGTGGCAGTGGCAAAGTACCACGAGAAGAAGGCGAAGCGAATGTGATAAAATACCAGGATAGGGCTGTTGGCTATTATCTCAAGAGTGAGAAAGGCAGTAAGCCGATAATCGTAGCGCCCGGGCATAAGGTATCGCTGGAAACTTCGCTGACGATAATAAAAAGTTGTATTCGCAAGCACAAACTGCCGGAACCCACACGAATTGCGCACCTTTGTGCGAATAAGATAAGAAAACAAATACATTATCTTTATATATGATAGAACAACTATAATTACTGTAACTATGACCCCATACTTTTTAATTGCGTTTATGGTATGTTTATTCGCTTATATTTGTCATACCGTAACCCATTTCTTTGAATATAAAGGACACGAATTCAAATCGAGAATATACGAGAAAATTCTTACTATAATTATCTTCGCAGGGTACATTGCATGGGTATGTATGATTTTTCTGGATCCTATAACGATGGACCTATCGGATTATATCGCAAAACCGTTGGGACTATTAGTTGGGTTGACGGGACTTGTGCTGTTTGTTTTATCAGCCAAAGCCAAAAAAGGTTTTCATGAATTAGACCATCTTGTTACGGGAGGGATATATTCTAAGATTAGAAATCCCATGTATCTTGGTATTATTCTCCTGCATGTTGGTTTTCCGCTTGCGGCAAAAAGCCTTTTAACTTTACTCTCTGCGATTATATGGGTCCCTTTGATATTGATGTGGAAGTACTGGGAAGAGAAGGATTTAGAAAAAAAATTCGGAAAAGAATATAGTGAATATAAGAACAGGACCTTGTTCTAAGAGGCAAGAAGAAACTATTTTCGCTTATTCTTTCTACTATATATGCGTTCTTTGTACTCCTTAGCGGTTTTAATTATGTTTTACATCTTTATTCGTTTTATGTAGCAATGACACGTATTCGTTCTTCTTATCGTGAGGAGTCATCTACCTGTAATAGCGGTGGGGGAAACTACTGTGGTATATATCGATGTCTACAAGGTAGGGGAAGGGATATTATCCAGATAGCCCCCCCCCACTGCATCAACACAATAAAGTGACGAATAACATGACTAGTAACGAGTAATCAAATAAGATGAAAACCCTGTCTTCTGAACTGGTTATTGACAAAACCAAAATGTCCCTCATTCAAGGCGGTAGTCGTTGTCCACACCTTTTTGTGCGCTTGAACTGTTGTTCTCTTTTTCTCCATCGGTTTTTGTATTTAAACGTTCTATAATTGCTGCTGGTCAAAATCAAAAAGTCTCACTTGTTATATTATAGTACAATGTTTTTATAGAAGTTCACAGTTTAAACAAAAGAGGGGCACAAAAGAATGAGGGATGTAGCGATAATAGGAATTGGACATACTAAGTTTGGGCGCGCATCGAAAGCGTCACTTGAGTTGTTCTCTGAGTCGGTATTGCAAGCAATTGACGATGCCGGTGTAGAATTAAAGGACATAGAAGCTCTATTTCAGGGCGCTGCACTCGCAGGCTTTGAAGAAGGGCAGGTAATGTCTGCAGCATTTTCTGCCGCGGACCTCAACTTAGGGCCCATACCTGCAACGCGATATGAAGGTGCATGCGCATCCGCATCAATTGCGATACGAGATGCCGCCATGTGGGTCGGTTCCGGGGAATACGATATGGTTATTGCAGGCGGCATGGAGAAAGCACTAACAATGGGTACGTTATTTGCAACGCGGACTTTCGCGATGGCATGCCACGCGCCAACAGAAGGGCCTGTGGGACTCACGTTCCCGGCAGTGTTCGCAATGGC
>CBDAFQ010000113.1:0-2706 GCA_965195275.1 uncultured ANME-1 euryarchaeote
GTGTATGGGCTTCTTTGGTTGGGGCGAAGCGGCAGATGCAGTCGAAGAAGGACAAACGGAGCTGGGCGGGAAAATACCCGTTAACATGTCTGGCGGATTAATAGGCAAAGGGCATCCGATAGGCGCAACCGGGGCGTCTCAGATTTACTGGATCATTAAGCAGATGCGGGGCGAAGCAGCAAAAGGGAATCAAATTGACCCTGTTCCTGAGTATGGCATGACCGATACACTTGGTGGTGACTTCGGGACGTTATGTCATATTATACTTGGAAGGTCGAAGGGAAAGAAATAATAAAGGCGTATTTGTATATCAATGCTAAAACACTTGCAGGATGTAATCGGGCTTGATATGGGCGATATACAGATTTACCACTCTGATACAGAGACACTTTTCGGTTATGCTCAGATTAAGAACAAATGGAGGTTATATTTCATAAACGATGAAGAAAAGAGACTCTCGGCTTGAGGAGACGGAATATCTTACAGTGCTTATAGCACTATTAGCCTGTGTCCTATTAGATGTTTATGTCACCTTCTTCGTAGGTAAAGTAATTGTATACACACATTTCTTCTACATTCCTATTATTCTGGCCGGGATATGGTATTACCGGAAGGCTGTTTATGTTGCATTATTTCTCGGTGCTTTCCATGTTCTCACGACTTACCTTTATGTCATGATTCACACCTCCATGTTTAACATCATAATTCTGGAGGCAGTGCAAAGAGCGGCTATTTTCCTTTTAGTGGCATATGTTGTTGGATTGGTTAGCGAAAATCAGGCTATATCTCTGCTGCAGGAGGAAAAAAGAAGAACCAATGAGCTAAGAAAGAACGAAGAAAAGTATCGCTCCCTTGTGGAGTCTACCGAAGATTCTGTTTACCTTGTGGACAGGGATTGCAAGTATCTGTTCATGAACGAGAAGCATTTGTCGCGGTTGGAACTGGCAGAAGGGCAATTTCTGGGACGTGCTTACAGCGACTTTCACTCGGCTGATGATGCGAAACTGTTTACGGAAAAGGTCAAATATGTCTTTGATACTGGTACTTCGGCCCAGCACGAATACAGAGATAACGGTCAGGGATGCTATCTCAAAACTCTAAGTCCTGTTAAAGACCCTAAATCTGGCGCAGTCACGGCTGTAACCGTGGTTTCAAAAGACATTTCCGCGCTGAAGCGCACGGAGAGGGAATTGATAGAGACGAAGGACTATTTGAATAATATCATTGAGACTTCTGTCGATACCATTACGGTCGTGGACATGAAAGGTATTGTGCGAGATTGGAATAAGAGTGCAGAGGGCATGATGGGTTATCACGCAGATGAGGTAATAGGGTCATCAAACAGGAAATTTTTCGTAGAGCCTGAAGAAGCGAACAGAATAATGGATCTCGTGCTGAGGGAAGGAAAGATAAAAAACTACCGGGCAATCATGTTGAGGAAGGATGGGGAGCCTGTTTATATTAGCATGTCCGCGGCATTGTTAAGAGACAAAAATGACGTGCCTATTGGTACTGTCCGTGTTAGCAGAGACATAACAAAAGAAGTGGCGTTAGAGAAGCGGATAAAAGCCGAGCGAGACAACTTGAAGTTAATATTTGAAAGCATGGCGGACGGTGTATATCTCGTATCAGAGGACTATAAAGTAGTGTTCATGAACAAGATCCTGCGTGATGAGTTTGGAGATCGGGTCGGCAGTATATGCTATAATGTATTTCACGATAGGGCGGGACCCTGTCCTCGGTGCAAAAATTCCGTGGTGATAACAGGAAAGACAGTGAGATGGGAGTGGTACTCCCGCAGGACGAATAAAACTTGTGACCTCATTGAGACGCCTATGAAGAATATTGATGGTAGCATATCGAAATTAACGATATTCCGAGACGTTACGGAGCGAAAGAAAGCTGATGAGGTGATTCAAAAGCTCAACAAGGCACTGGAGTTAAAAGTGGTTGATTTAGAGGTGGTGACAAGGCTAAAAACAGAATTCCTTTCTGTAACGTCCCATGAATTAAGAACACCACTAACACCTATGAAAGCGCAATTGCAAATGCTACAAGATGGTTATATGGGTGAGATGAACGAGAAACAGGGAAAAAGCATAGAACTCATTCACAGAAATCTAACGCGATTGGATACCTTGATCAACGACATCCTGGACATTTCAAGAATAGAAGCAGGGCGAATCAAGATGTTTCTTGACGCCATAAGCCTCAATGACGCAGTTAAGGAAGCGATAAAAATGCAAGAGTCATTCGCGGAAGAGAAAGCAATAAAAGTAAGTGCGAAATTGGCTGAATTACCGAACATAATTGGTGATGCCGAAAGATTGAGACAGGTGATAGGTAATTTATTAAACAATGCAATAAAAATCTCGGAAAAAGCGGCTGACGTGGTCGTCGAAACCGAGCAAGTGGGCGAAAATGTTCTGTTTTCTGTAACAGATTACGGTATTGGGATTTCAAAGGATGACCTAGTGTCTCAACAATATAGTTCTTATACATAATACTTAGACAGTTTCTTATCTGCTTTCTCCCTCGTGAACTTCCAGTCAATCTTCTTTTCATGCTCATTCCTTCTCTTAGTCCATGCCGCCACTTCCTGGGTCAGTGTCTCCAAGTCACCAATCCGTCTGCCAGTGCATTCGACATCCATCACATTTATCTCAATTTCGGCGGCATTGAGCCAACTTGCATGCTTTGGTGTGT
>CBDAFQ010000114.1:0-7072 GCA_965195275.1 uncultured ANME-1 euryarchaeote
GATAAAAAGGGCAGAAACACCACGTGCAATCCTGACCCGTAAAGTGGCAGGGATAGTAATCGCACGTTTCGTCCGATCCCACAATAATCTTATCTTCCATTATCTTCTTCAGATGGTTGTAAGCAAGTGGATGCATGTTTACACTCTCTGCCTCTAAACTATTTAGGTATGTGTCTGTCTAATTTAAAAACATGCGAAAATTGGACTGAGATAGAGCAAAAAAAAGTAGTAAGCGTGGATTCTACTGCTTGGATTTATCTGCCTGCCTAGCCTAAACCTCGCGCTCCCTCTTTGTTATCGCATCTCGCGCATACCACGAGATTCGCACACCAGCAAGATATAGGCAAATCGCACCGAGAATGGAGAAGAAGAGGTATTGATAGCCTACTAGGGGCTCTTCACTTAACAACAAGATTATACATTCGCTCCCACCCCATATAACCAGCCCGGAAGCAAGTACAGAGAATAATATGGTCCACTGACGCACAATTTTTTCCCCTTCTATGAGCATATTTATTATCCCCCCAATGATTGGTGCGAGTGCTGCCCCCACATACCACCATATCGACCACTTGACGTAATACGTAAAACCCAGGAATATATGCTCGCTGGACTCGGGCAGTTGTGTAATGCCCAGAATACCCTTCGAGGTGCCAACTAAGATTAGCACAACGGCACAGATATACACGACAATAGTTATCTTACCGCTGTATAATGACTGCTTCGCACTCTCGAAGAGATTTTTTAGAATATTTTCACGCCCTAATCCCTTAAGCAGCATGTAAATCCCTAAAAATGCTAAGATTAACCCCATCACTTGACCAGACATCCCAAACAGCAAAGAAATGGCTAAGAGGAACAAAAAGAGACCTAAGGGTGGCAAGAACGTGCGAGAAAACTTTGGATCCTCGAATAATCGCTTGATCACATAAAACGTGCTTTCTAAATGCTCACTCTGCTTCACTACTACCCGCCGCACAGAATCTATCTTCACCCTTGATTGGATAATAGGTACGATCGATTCGTCCTCGGCACCGTCACTCACGAGAATTGCGGTATCAGGTCCAAGTTTAGACAGAACCTCATCCAGCTCTTTCCCTATCTCCCTATCTGATGTGACTCCGACTTTCTTATCGCCTGCGACCAAAACGATCTCTGCCTCAACATCCTCTTCAACCAACCGGTCGTATACACTTATAGCATAAAATATGGCATTCACATCAGAATCTTCAGAATCTGCGAGTGCTAATTTTGTCGCGGCAGATAAACTCGCTTCTTTTCCTATAATTGGCGTATCTAAACCGGCTTTCTCGCCTATATCATTATCTCGGTCTACGCAAATAACAATCGTCTTAGACTTATCCATTTGCTATTATTAGTTATCGCCACATCATATAAAAACTTTTTTAAAACTGTGTCAGTTTCAACTGTCGTGCTATGCACACTTCACCCGGTATTTCAACAGGATATTTCCCTGTCAGACAGCCCAGGCAAAGATTATTTGCATCCATACCTACAGAATCTATCAGCCCTTCCAAACTGAGATATCCTATGGAATCGGCATTTAAGAACTTACAAATATCGTCCATAGTCCTATTCGATGCTAGCAACTCAGCCCTCGTTGGCGTATTGATGCCAAGGTAACAGGGAGTCTTTATTGGTGGACTGCCTACGCGCAGATGCACCTCTTTCGCGCCTTTCTTCTTCAAATTAGCTACAATTCTACGCGATGTTGTGCCCCTCACGATGCTATCATCTACTAACACAACTCGTTTTCCCTCCACATTAGCTCGCACAACATTTAATTTCAGCCGCACCGCAGTATCTCTTGTACCCTTCTCAGGCATGATAAATGTCCGTCCTACGTATCTGTTCTTTATAAAACCCTCAATATAATCAAGCCCTGCCTGCCTCGCATAGCCTATTGCAAACGTGATGCCTGAATCCGGTACCGGTGACACTATGTCTGCTTCCACACAATGCTCCCCTGCCAGTCTTTCACCTATCTCCCGCCTCACGTCATACACTAACTTCCCATCCAAGATCGAATCAGCTCTCGCGAAATAGATGTATTCAAAGACGCAATGGGCGGTGTTTACCCCCTTATATAACTGATAACTCTCTAAATTACCGTCCTTTATCAATAATACTTCTCCGGGTCTTACATCTCTTACTAACTTCCCGCCCAACAGGTCTATTACCGTGCTCTCGGACGCAATTATATAACCTTCACCAATCTCTTCTTTTTCGTCTTTTATTTCACCGAGACATAACGGCTTAATGCCCAAAGGGTCTCTAACAGCCATTAGCAGGTTATCCATCAAGATAACCAAAGAATAGGACCCGATCACACGTTTCATCAGTTCTTTGATTGCCCCTATTGGGTCATGTCTCGTCAGCTCCTTCGCAAGTAACTGTGCTATCATCTCGGTGTCGGTATCAGAATGAAAAATCCTACCTTCTCGTTCCAACTCTCTTCTCAGCTCTGCTGTATTCACAAGGTTGCCGTTATGTGCAATAGCAATTTTACCGTTCTTGTAATTCACAAGTAAAGGCTCTGCATTTTCTAACTTTGACGCTCCAGTCGTGGAATACCGGACATGACCTATGCCGATATTCCCTTTTAGGGATTTTAATTGTTCCTCATCAAAAACTTCATGAACAAATCCCATTCCTCTTATCAGTTGTATACCCTCCTTTCTTGCACTTGTTTCGTTTCCTTTACCTTCTTTATTCCGATTACACACAGCTATACCTGCTGATTCCTGTCCACGGTGTTGTAAAGCATAGAGCGCATAAAAGAGAGGCAACGCTGCATCATTTTGTGTTAATGCAATGCCTGCTATCCCGCATCCTTCCTTACCCCTCATATTGACCAATACCTTCTTTGCACCCCTTTTATCTCTTCCACTCGCTCCACCACACTGCTACTTACCATATCTGCTCTTCTCCTTTCCCTACGGGACAAAAGAGAATTGAAAACAGATACGGCGGATTTTGCAATAGCATCCAGATTATATCCGCCCTCTAAGGATATTACTATCTTACCTTTACAGCTCTTTTCCGCTATCTCCTGTATCAGATCCATAAAAAGTCCGAATCCACGAGTGGTCACATTCATTGATGCTAACGGATCTGCAACATGTGCATCAAATCCTGCAGATACAAGCACAAATTCGGGTTCAAACTCCTTTGCTATCGGCACTAAAACATTATTTAGCGCATATAAATAGCCTGCGTCATCAGTACCGGCAGGTAGTGGGACATTAACAGTAAAACCATCACCTTCGCCTTTACCTACTTCATCTATCCATCCAGTGCCGGGATAATGGGGATATTGATGTGTGGAGAAATACAATACAGAAGGGTCATCAAAGAACACCTCCTGCGTGCCATTACCGTGATGCACATCCCAGTCTACAATCAAAATGCGGTTAGCACAATATCGTCTCTTTAAATGCTCGGCGGCAATCGCAATATTATTAAATATGCAGAATCCCCTACCTCGGTTCCAGGTAGCATGATGGCCCGGCGGTCTTACCAAAGCAAAAATGTGCTTCAGGTTATTAGAGTCATCCATTACTTCGTCAGTTGCTTTTATTACGCCACCTGCGGAAAGTAATGCTATTTCGTAGCTATCCGAGCATAACGGCGTATCTGGGTCAAGCAATCCTCCTCCTTCTTTACTCATCCTTTCCACGCCTTTCATATAGGCGTCCGTATGCACATACGCTATTTGCTCTTTCGATGCTTTCACGGGTAGAACCTTTTTCATCTTCTCCGTAACACCCGCTTCTTTCAACTCAGACATTATGTGTATCAGTCGTTCTGCGCTCTCGGGATGAGCCCCCGTGTCATGCTTCAAATAATCCTCATGATAGACGAACCCCGTATCCATCTTGTCTCTCTCTTTTTAATTGCGAATAAAATATATCAGACCTTTATTAGGTAAGAAAGGTTTACCAAAGAAAAAGGTTTTTCTTTTTAAAAAAGACACTAGAAATATAACTTCGAGTACTTGTAATATAAGTGGCAAGAGCAAATATGAAAAAAGCATTGATAGAAACGGGTAAAAGTTTGGTTGAGGCGTTAATAATCGTTGCGATAATAATTGTGGTGGCATATGCGGCTACGGGGACATGGCATATTGGATTCGCAGTCGAATCGGGCAGTATGATACCAAATATGAAGGTGGGCGATTTGATCTTCGTGCAGGCACCGCAACGCACAGATATTATAACATGCGAAGAAGGTAAATTGGCCGATTATAAGTCTTTCAACGGTTACGGCGATGTGATTATATATCGTCCGAATGGTCTTTCCTCGTCAACACCGATAATACATCGGGCAATGTATTGGGTGGATAAAGAAGGGCAGATGCCAAATGGAAGGCCTGCACATCACGAGGGTTACATAACCAAAGGCGATAATAACGCCGGCTATGACCAGCCAAATTTGCAGCCAGTGAAGCCCGAATGGATTGTAGCGATAGCGAAGGCAAGGGCCCCTTACTTAGGGTATCCGTCTCTCATATTGAAAAATCCTTCTATTCTCAAAGAATGGTTTTAAAGCCTTTGGTGATGCTGATGTTGTATAAAGGTTTTTATGTAGGGGGGGGGTAATAAGGAAGTATGGGAAATAAACCCGCGCGAATGTACACTAAGGTGACAGGAGCTGCGAATGTGCGAAAGAGATACATGGGAGGAATACCAGGGAGCAAGATAACCATTTTCGATATGGGTAACCTGAGTAGAGAGTTTCCCGTTTCTTTGTCCTTAGTAGCAAAGGAAGCATGTCAGATAAGGCATAATGCATTAGAAGCGGCGAGGATCTTTTCTAATAGATTCCTAGCACAGGGCATAGGGCGAAGTAATTACTACTTGAAGATACGGGTGTATCCGCATCACGTGCTGAGAGAGAACAAATTAGCGGTTGGTGCTGGGGCGGACCGGATATCAAGTGGTATGCGGCACGCATTTGGGAGACCGATAGGTACAGCAGCGAGGGTGAAGCGCGGACAAAAGCTAGTTAGTGTAAGTGTAGAGGCTCAGGATGTCAAAGATGCAAAGGAAGCTTTGAAACGGGCAGGTCATAAGTTTCCCACACCATGCAAGATCGTAGTAGATAAAGGCGAGGATTTATTGGCTTTGTAAATAAAATAGAATTATAAATCACGTAAAAATCTGTATGATCTATGGCTAAAAACATTTCTTTCAAAAAGTTTTAAAAGCTTTAGCAAAGAAATATTATTCTTTATTATACCACAAGAAAATAAATTGTTGACACAGATTAACGCAGATTGACACAGATTATAAAGATCAACAATGTCAAACAAAAATAAGTCTGTGTAAATCCGTGTAAATCTGCGTCTTAAATAGTTAGAAGTTATACTGTATATACCATTAAAAAGAAAATGTTGGAGACGAAAAGATGGAACTAGAAGTAAAAGCATATCCGAAATTGTTCGTTCGACCGGTGGTGGTCATTACGACAGTATCCAAAAGAGGGATAGCAAACGCAGCTCCGTTTAGCTTCAATTCGCCGGTAAGCCTCGAACCGCCCTTATATGGTTTCTCGTGCAATCCCCTGCATGATACATTAAAGAACATCCGAGAAAATGGCGAGTTCGTAGTGAACGTGGCGGGCAAGGACCTAGGAGAGCAGATGCACGTTTTGGAAACTGATTATCCCTATGAAGATAATGAGCTAGTGCATGCGGGACTAACAGAAGAGAAGGCGAAGGTTGTGACGCCACCGCGAATAAAAGAGGCTGCTGGATGGCTGGAGTGCAAGTTAGAGAAGGAGATTGAAGCGGGCAACCATATCTGGATAACGGGAAGAATAGTGGCAGTGGGCGTGAAGGACGAGTTCTGGAAAGAAGAAGGAGTGATAGATGTAGAGAAACTGCTATGCCATGTAGGTGGTGAATTCTTTGCCGTGGATATGAAAGAAGCAAAATATAAGCGAATGAAATGAAGAAAGTTGTGCTTGCTTATTCCGGTGGATTGGACACTTCAATCTGCATTCCTCTGCTTAAAGAGCATTATGGTTACAATGAAGTGATTGCAGTAATAGTGGATGTAGGACAGCCGGAAGAGGACCTAAAAGAGGCTACGGAAAGGGGCGAGGAGCTAAGTGATCTTTATAAGCTTATAGATGCAAAGGCCGAATTCGTGCAGGATTATGTCTTCCCTTTGATAAAGGCAAACGGCAACTATGAGGGCTACGTGCTTGGAACGGCAATTGCGAGACCGTTGATAGCGAAGAAAGTGGTAGAAGTTGCGAAAGAAGATGGAGCAGATGCGGTCGCTCATGGCTGCACAGGCAAGGGTAACGACCAGCTCAGGTTTGACGCCGTTTTCAGGACTTCTGACCTGGAAGTAATAGCGCCAGTGAGGGAAATGAGCCTAACACGGGAAGAAGAGAAGCTATATGCAGCAGAACATGGCATTTCATTTGAATCAGAGAAGAGATGGAGTCTGGATGAGAATATCTGGGGCAGGAGCATAGAAGGCAGCGAGTTAGAAGACCCTTCCTTCTTCCCGCCGGAAGAGATATACAAATGGACTTCCGCTGTAGCTAACGCGCCCAAAGAAGCAGAGATTATGGAAATCGGGTTTGAGTATGGGGTACCCGTCTCGCTGAATGGTACGGAGATGGACGGCATTTCGTTGATAAAAAAAATGAATGATGTGGGTGGCAAGCACGGCATTGGCAGAACGGATATGATCGAGGATAGAGTTCTTGGCTTCAAGTCAAGAGAGATATATGAGCATCCGGCAGCCAGTATATTGTTAGAAGCGCATCGTGACCTCGAGCAGCTCGTTTTAACAAGACATGAGCTAAGGTTCAAGGATTTTGTTGATAGAACGTGGAGCGAGCTGGTATATCAGGGCCTGGTTATGGACCCACTTTTCGAGGCGCTTAATGCCTTTGTGGATAAGACACAGGAGCGGGTAAATGGCACAGTGCATATGAAATTAGAAAAGGGTGTCGCAAGAGTAATAGGGAGAGAATCACAAAACGCATTATATTCTAAGGACGTATCGTTCGATGCGAAACAAGAGCAAAG
>CBDAFQ010000115.1:0-7337 GCA_965195275.1 uncultured ANME-1 euryarchaeote
CCCGTCTTTACACCGTCACTCATGATGGCGCCAAGTTTTCTCCTCCCTGTGTCCATCCCTTTTGCTATTACCGCTGCATCATTAAACCTCAGGTTTGCTATTTTCGTGCCTGCACCGAGATTACATCGGCACCCAATAACAGAATCGCCAAGATAGCTAAGATGTGGGATCTTTGTCCCGTCCATGATAACGGAGTTCTTAACCTCAACGGCATTCCCTATATGGCAGTTATCGCCAATAGACGTATTTGCACGTATGTAGCTATTAGGTCCGATCAGACAGTTATCGCCAATGAAAGCAGGACCCTCAATATATGTGCCTGATTTTATCACGGTGCCTGCTCCAATCGATACTTTACCCCCGATTATCACATTTTCTTCAACTTCTCCTCGATTTGATGGGCTTATGTTACCAATCAGGAACTCATTTGCGGTTAGCAAATTCCAGGGGTAGCTAAGGTCCAGCCAATGCTCAATTTTTTCCCATAAAAGGGTCTTGCCTGATTCTATAAGCAGTTGCAAAGAATCAGTAAGTTCGAATTCACCCCGTTTTGATTTATCTGTTCTTGGTAAAACGCCGAAAATGGACTCATCCAAGGCATAAACGCCGGCATTTACTAGATTTGAGATTGGGGCTCGCATTTTTTCATGTATTCCCGTTATTCTTCCCCCTTCTGTCTCAACAACACCATAATCCTCAGGGTTTTCTACTTCGATAACGCCAAGCACCATATTGACACCATCATTTATTACTTTCTTAATATCTTTAGCACTTACAATCGTGTCACCATTTAACATAAGGAATTGGTTTTCTACTAACTCTTCCGCCTTCCGTAGTGCATCAGCAGTCCCGAGTTGCGTCTTTTGTGTTACGTACTCAAGGTTAATATCCCATCGCTCGCCGTTTCCAAAATAATCACGGATAGTTTCGTCATGGTAGCCTACAACGAAGATAAAATCAGCAATCCCTACTTCTTTCACTTCCTCCAGCAAATGCTCGATTATCGGTTTACCAGCTATTGGAAGCATTACCTTGGGCCTTTCGTAAGTAAGGGGTCGCATCCGTTTCCCTTCGCCCGCGGCCAAAATTAGCGCTTTCATTTTGGTCATCTCATAACTTTTATTTAGGTATATGTTATACATAACTGATAAGTGTTTGGATTACCAATTGAGTGGGTTTATTACATGCCAAAAGAGATTGACCTCGGTGAGTACATGGCGGGAAAGAAGGACGTAGAAGAAGTATCAACAATTGATGTTGTGGTCACATATATGATCTTGTGATTCAAGTTAATTGGCACCCGCTAAGTCCGCGACAGAAACTCTATTGCACTGGTAGGGCAGTGGTCAATGCAAGCTCTACAAAACTCCGGTGGGTCAAAAGCTCTCTTACACTGCTTTACATCTAACAATCTAACTCGCCCTTCTTTTATCATTAACACCAACTCATCGTTATATCGCCCCCCTTTACCATATATCACCTCCTCGTTCATCCGGTTCTCCTCGCATACCACGACACAGATCCCACAACCTACACATTTCTCATCGTCTATTATCAATCCCATAAATTCATTCTCTGTAGCGGGAAAACCGTTTCGCAGTTCTTCTAAATTAGGCATGTTACTTTTATTGTTAAGTCAATGGAAGATAAAAAAGTTTCGTAAACTTTATATATTGTGGTTTCATTTTTAGTACTGGCTGATGAAAAGAAAGAGTAAAGTGAAAGGATTAGGCACTGTACTTCACATTGTAGATAATAAATTGATTGTGAAGAGCGATGGGCTAAATGTAAAAAAGGTTATCAATTCCGTGGTTATTTCTGAAGATAAAAGGCAAATTGGAAGAGTTTATGATGTCTTTGGATCTGTTAATCGTCCTTATGTGAGTATAAAGGCCTTTGAGAATATAAAAAAGGAAGGGCTGGATAAGCTTGCTAATAAACGAATGTCTCTCCTCTGAGGCATAGAAGGTAAAAGGAAGATGCATGAAAACAGAGGGGCTAAAGAAGAAAACCTTGAAGAGGTAAAAAAATCTGAAGCCAATCGAGAATGGTTGCATCGGCTTAGTGAACGTCAACGAAGAAAAAGGTTAAGTGCTGCAATTGGGAGACAGCGTTTAGTCGCGCAAGCGGAGATAGATAGGCTCTCATCGCTCCTAACTATACCGGAAAAAACGCGGGAGAGTAGCTTGGAGATATATCGTAAAGCGTGGGAAAATGATTTGATTCATGGACGTTCGATAGAAAAGATACTTGCTGCCTCTATGTATATGGCTTGTCGTAAACATAATGTGCCAAGAACGCTTGACGAAATAGAAAAAGTAACAAGGGTGGGGAGGAAGGATATAATAAAGGCGTGTAAGTTATTGGCAAACCGACTGGGAATGAGGCTTGCTCCGATCTCTCCTCTGGAATATGTGGGTAGATTCTGCGCTAAATTAAATCTGACTAACTGCGCGGCTGAAAAGGCAAGGGAAATAGTGGAAAAGGCGTTAGAGCGGGATATGACAAGCGGGAGAGGTCCTACAGGTATAGCTGCCTCGGCGATTTATATAGCGGCCATCCTATGCGACACAAAGAAGACACAAAAAGAGGTTGCTGAGGCTACTGGTATCACTGAAGTGACTCTACGTGTACGGTACAAGGAGATGGCCGCTAAATTAGGGATAAAAGTGGAGTAAATGGGGTCATTTGAGTTAATACCTGCGATAGACTTGAAGGGTGGCAGATGTGTTCAATTGAGACAGGGTAAAAAAGAAGACGAGATCTTCGCTTCAGCCGAGAATCCGGTGAAAATCGCTAGGGGCTGGGTTATCCAGGGTGCAAGAAGATTACATGTAATAGATTTGGATGGTGCCTTTCAGGAAGAGAAGAACAATTTGGGGGTAATAAAGAAAATAGCTGACGCGGAAGGAGTGCGAGAGAAAGCAAAGATTCAGGTGGGTGGTGGGATCAGGTCGTATGAAACTGCAGTTGAACTTCTTGAGACCGGAATAGATAGAATAATATTTGGGACGGTTGCGTTGAAATCACCCCATCTTATAGAGCAGGTTGCGAATGCGTTTTCGCCCGAGCGGGTAATGGTTGCATTGGATGCGAGAAAGGGTAAAGTGGCGATAGATGGATGGCGAGAAGTAACAGGGGTAGATGCAACGGAAGCGGCGAAACAAGTAGAAAGAATAGGTGCAGGTAGTTTGCTGTTCACGAACATAGACGTTGAAGGTTTGATGGAAGGTGTAGATCAGGAGATTATAGCGGAGTTTGTTAGTTCTGTGAGCATTCCTGTGGTTATAGCAGGAGGGGTGAGCAGTGTGGAGGACATAGGGAAGATAAAAGATGCGGGTGCGAGCGGGGTAGTGATGGGAAGTGCATTGTATAAAGGTAAAATAGATTTTAAGGAGTTGTTACGCCGCCGACAGGGCTCGAACCTGTGACAATCCGGTTAACAGCCGGGCACTCTACCAACTGAGTTACGGCGGCAGGCACTTACATGCACTATCTCTTATCTGCCTATTGGTATTTAAACAGTTTTTCCTTTAAAAAGTACTTTCGTTCTAACATACAATATTTAGCATATACCTCATATCCTTCTTCCGGAGTGATTAAAAGATCCCTAACAATTTGGCCTTATCCACTGTAGCTACACAAACTACTCTATCTGCTCCACCGTAATATACATAGTATTTATTATATACCTCGCATGCGCCACAAGTGAATACAACATTAGGGACCTCACCCCGTATTTCATAATCCCTTTCCGGCTCGAAAATAGGCTCGGGATGCCGGTATAATATTTTTGATGGGTCTTCCAGGCTGAGCATTGCCGCGCCCAATCTATACACGTTATCTTCGTCAACACCATGATACAGCAGCAACCAGCCCTTATCGGTCTTTATTGGCTGTGCACCCGCACCGATCTTCTCACTTTCCCAACTCCCTTCTTCGCCATGTGCCATAATCTCTCGCTGCCCATACCACTCAATTAAGTCATCTGAATAAGCAATCCAGATACTCATATGCTCTCCAAGCATTGGTCTATGAAGGAGCACATATTTACCGCCTATCTTCTCCGGGAAGAGGACAGTATCTTTATTATTCATCTCCTTCCACTCTATTCTATATCTTTCCCATTGTACAAAATTCCCTGTGGCGGCTAAACCAATCCGTACCCCTATCTCAGAATAAGCAGTATAAGTCATATAAAAAACGTCTTCGATCTTAACTACACGTGGGTCTTCACACCCCCGCGGTTCCAATATCCGTTTCGGCGAGAAAACCGGTTTGTCAAAGCGAAAGAAGTCAAATCCATCTAGACTTACCGCATATCCTATTCTCGAAATACCATCGCGTCCCATAGCACGGTATAAGAGGTGAAATAAGCCTTTATCGTAAACCATAGCAGGATTGAAAACAAGTTCGGATTCCCAATCGTTCTCGGGCTTTGGCTTCAATATCGGATTGCCTTCGTAACGCTTCAACTTCATTCAATTATAACCCCCGCCCCTTTAATACCGCAGTAAAAACGTCTATGTATATCTCTGCTATCTTATCCGCAGACCTCATCCGTGCAAACACTTCTTCTGCCTCTGTCATTCCCTTCGCTATCCCCTCATCTTTACAAAATGCAACTAATTTATGGCACAGGTCCTCCGTATCCTTATAATAGACTGCTTCATCCTTCAATGGCTGGAAGTACTCGGATTGCTGTGGAATAAAGATTGGGCAACCAGCACCCATCACCTGGAAGATTGTACCAGAGACAGGCCGGTGGTATCTGCTCTGGTATTTGTGGAAGATAACGGCATCCGAAGCAAATAGATACTCGTCAAACTGCTCATCAGATAACGCACCTTCTTCACGAACAATCATCCATGGCGGTGCCGACTCCTTCTCAAGCATCTCGAAGTCCGGTGGGATCACAAATAATAGAACCGCTTTTGGCGTTAACGGCTCACACAAATAGCGCAGGTAAGGACGATAGCCCCTCTGACAGAAGGTAAAGATTATTTTCTTATCCTGTGGCAAATCCAGTCTTTTTCTACTTTCTTTCTTATCGCCACGCCTTATAGGGAAACAAGGAAAAGGAATGTACTCAGCGTCCGGATAAACATCCTTCAGGAACTCTTGCCGCTCATCGAAGTAAATCACCTTATCCCAGGGAAGCTGATAAAACCAGGCTTCCTTGGGCAACTTATCTTCATGAAAGATATGAACGGGAAAAGCTTGCTCTTTTATCATTGGGAATATCATGGCAAGCTGTTCTACAGGAAGAGACCTTAAGTTCTCCACTACGAAGATGTCAAATTCTGAGGTCAGAATGGGTCTGGGGTCCAGGAAGTCTTTTCCGAAGCATCTTATTACATAACTCTCATCTTTACCCGTAAATTTATCGCCCTCCAACTCATCTTTAAGAAAACTGAATATGGTCACTTTATGCCCCTGCTTCCGCCATGCATTCACCAGCGCTTTTGCGTGCACCGCAGCACCAGTTTCGTCATTCCAGGCTGTCATCACTGCAATCTTCATTCATTTACCTCCTCAACTATCTATTCCTGCCTATATATACAATTACCAATGAATTAAAAAGCACCATGTTTTATTACCCCGTTCCTCTTTATCTCATTAGATATATTAGAAGAGGGGGTATATATAGACAAATAGGGCATAAGAAACCATCCAAAGATGTAGAAAGTTTTCTATTGCTCGAATTTTACATTCCTATAATAAGGGAACTCCCTGTAAATAATTTACCAATTTTGATAATTATCATAGACTCGGATTTTACTGATTTACACATATGCTACTCTAAAGTCCTGATTATTAAGTTTTTACGGGTTCATAGAATAAAAATTAAAAAATCAATTATTGCACTACTTTAAATCTGTGTTAATCTGCGTTAATCTGTGTCTTAAAAATCATTGGAAAATGATACGTTTCTGGTAAATTACCCTTTGTGAGTTCCCTAATCTTATCACTCATGCCCTTCTATACAATTCTAAATGCCGGCTCGCTATCTCAGCCCATGAGGTCGCTCTCCTATATCTTTCCGTTCTATCAAGTACATACTGCCCAAAATCGTTATCCGTAAAAATACGAATAGCTGTTTTTGCAATCCCCGATGTATCGGATGGAAGAACAAGAAGTTCGTCACAGATGTTCTTTAGCGATTCAAACTTCGGTATCCGAGATGCGATTACCGGCTTCTTTGCACCTATTGCGAGATGAAAAGGGCCAGAAGCGGACAAGTCTTCCACATAATACGGAAACAGGACAACATCAGAGGCACCAAATATATAGGGTATCTCAGCGTCCGGAAAAAATCGGTTGGGGAATAACACGTTATCGCTGAGGTCAAGTTCTTTTATCCGTCTATAGAGATATTCCTCATAAGTTCTATCTTTTTTTGATGCGCCTGGAGAAATTCCACCAGCAATAAATAGATATGCATCTTCGACTTCTGCCTTTACCTCTTTGAGCACCTCAAGTCCAACATGCACACACTTATAGGGCTTGACGAAACCAAACATAAGCATTATCCGTCCTTCTTCGGGTAATTTCAACAGTGCCCTTGAAATCTTCTTATCGGCATTACTGTGTAATGTCCCGTGAGTGATGACATGAATCTTCTCAGATGGTATCCCAAGCCGCCCCAATACCGCTTTCTGCGAGTCAAGATGAACAATAACCACATCTGCGAGTTCCGCAATTCTCTTAACGTAATCCTCATCCACCATACCCCTGTCACAGAATTGGCTTGGTCTAACGCAATGGATGGTTATTATTGTCCGCTTTTTCGATGCTTTCAATCGCTCGAGCAGCATAGGCAGTCTATCATCAAAGTTGTAAATGCCGTATTCATGTTGAATATGAACCACCTCTGCGTCCATCGTATTGCTGAGAATTGGTTCTACATAATTTTTAGTCCTATCCCAACAGGGTACCACCTCAAATCGCCCTTGCCTGTATGGTGACGCATCCTTCTCGGTAACTACCTTCATTTCCAATTTGGGACTCACCGTTCGAAGCCCGTGAATGAGATGGCGGGTATAAGTGGCTATTCCACACTGTTGTGGGTGGTAGGTGGATACGTAAGCGACTTTCATCTTTTAGTAAATAATAATAGAGTTTTAAGTTTAAAAAAGTATTTGTTTAGCTCTTTTTTATAACCACAAGATTACACAACACTTTTTCTTTTTTACGCCAGCACAAACTTCGTCCCGTAGTAAATTATGCCCCTCTCGCCCTCTTCGCCTATCTTCCTGAACACCGAACTGACCCGCATCCCCGTACTTATCTCTTCTGGCTCGCATATCACTTCAGAAAGTAAACGAGGACCTTCA
>CBDAFQ010000116.1:0-5787 GCA_965195275.1 uncultured ANME-1 euryarchaeote
GATAGCCACATTTGTCTCTGCCGAAGCTACTTTCGCATTCGCTCCTTCTATCCGCTATTCTTTACAGAAAAGAGGGATCGTTTACTGATATATACTCAGGTCGGAAGCATTTGAACTGCCTTTATAGCGTTGTATTAGTATAGGCAAGCCATATTCAAGATCGTCCATCTTGTATGGGCGATGGTCAACACCTTTTATGTAGTTTCCATGTACATATAGCCCCGCATCCGTATCGGTGTATTCTCCAGTCTCTTTGTTTTTGTAGCTACTCGTATTTGACTTGAGTACAAAACCGTTTTAAATAACTACTAGAAGGAGGATACAATGAACTTTTCAAGGGAAAGTTATTTATAGGCATGGAGTTTGCTGACGATCTAACTAAAAGGGGACTCGATATAACAGTAGTAGAGATGCTACCGCATTGTTTGCAACTGAATTTTGATGATGAATTTTGCGAGAAAGTCGAGGAGAGGCTAAAAGAGAAAGGAGTAAAACTCCTCACGGATACCACTGCTGAGGAGATAGGAGGAGAAGTAATTCGAATGCCATTTAAAAATGGACAAATAATAAAGTGTATTGGTCTGTTAACCAGTGGGGGCGATGCCCCGGGAATGAATGCAGCGATTCGCAGTGTGGTAAGAACCCGGCTTGGAACCGCTAATGCGGTCGCTATCGGGGCTTATGCTTTTGCACTCAATCAGCGTGACAGGCGAAATAGGTGATACTTATTTTTATAAAATGTTATTCTAGATATATAAAGTTCAAAGGCCATATAAATACGGAAAGTGAGGAAGAAAATGGAGATTAAAACGATTGGGGATGTGAAGGTGGCGGTTATGGTACCACGATTTGATTCCCATACCGCTGAGGAAGTGGAGACAGCACTTACTGCCATTATTGAGAAAGGGACTAAAAGGCTTCTCTGTGATTTCTCCATGACCAAATACATCTCCAGTGCGGGATTGAGGGTTCTCCTTTTAACTGCTAAAGGTTTACAGAAATCAGGTGGTCAGCTTGGCCTGTGCTCCCTTAGCTCCACTGTGAGAGAAGTATTCGAGATAGCAGGGCTTACTCCACTTTTTACGATTTATGATTCTGTGGGACAGGCATTGAAGGATTTGGAATGGAAAGATAATAAGAGGGGCGAAAAGCATTGGAAACTAAAATCCATTGACCCACGAATTGCGAGAGAAATCGGATTTCATGGGTCGCATTGGCGTACCGCACATGGAGGCTACTTTGCTAACTCTACCATTGCTCGTCCTTTGATTACGGCACTCAAGGATGCCATTGCAATTTCGTCTCCTGCCGTAGTAGCAGACCTTGGTGCTGGTACGGGCTTTATTTTAAGCGAATTGCTTATGCATGGTCAGTATCCAGGAGTTAGGCTCATAAATGTGGATATTTCAGAACGCCAACTTGAGAAAGGGGAGGACTCCCGCATTTTATCTTTGCACGTTTCAATAGATGAAATCACACGTGAACTTTTAGATCCCGGAAATAGACCATTGTTGTTTGTCATGCGCTCGGTACTCCATTATTTCGGGCACAAGGGTCTGCGTCCACTTCTTGCCTATCTGCGTTCACAGATGAAAACCGGCGAATTCTTCGTGCATCAAACTATCTGCTTCGAGCAGGAGTGTGATGCACAGCGAATAAACTTACTTTATCAACGAATGCATGTTAATAAATGGTTTCCTACCGTTAGTGAGCTGAGCACATACTTAAGGGAAGAGGGTTGGACAGTAGAGAGTATCTCACCAGCGCCAAAGATACTTGCAACATCTCTGGATTTAGCTGAACGCTATCAGCTTGGTAAAAAAGATATTTATCGTATCCGCGATGAGATAAGTCAACTGTATGGTGAGGCACCGGGAATGTTCGTTGCCACTCCGGATGGTTTTTATGAGTATGGACATTATAAAATCATCACTTGTATAGCGACCTGAACGCGCCAACACAAAAAATCCGTGTAAATCGGTGTCCTGACTGAATAGAAGGGGGTAGTGGAATACTTACTATATACTGAAAAAGAGGAAATAATAAGAGGGAGGGGAACGAAAAAGATAAGATGAAAGTTGTTGTCTTGGGTGGAGGATTTGGAGGTCTGAGTGCCGCAAGCGAGCTGAGCGAGCTGCGAAATCGCTCGAAAGACGTTGCTATTACAATGATTGACCGCAAAACGAGACTTGAATATCAGGCGGCACATCCGGAGATACTGAGTGGAAAAGTTACACCAGATGAGATATCAGGTGATTTAAATAAATTCGCAGCAAAAATAGGTGCGGAATTCATAAATGATACTGTTGTAAACATTGACTTTAAAGCGAAAAAGGTGAAGACGGAAAACGGGGGAAGAGAAATACCCTATGATTTTCTCGTGATTCCTGTCGGTGCCGAGCAGACATTTTTTGGAATTCCCGGTGCAGAAGAGTGGTCATGCTCTGTCAATACGTTAAAAGGTGCGGTAGAGACGAAAAATGCACTTGATAAACTCGATTTCTTCGCAAATGAAATCAGCATTGCCGTTATCGGTGCCGGGTTAACAGGCGTAGAAGTTGCCGGCGAACTGATTGATTACCTCAGGGGTAAGGAAGCATCAGCGGAAATATATATTGTGGAGATGATGCCACGGGTATTGCCAACTTTCCCCACCGAGAACGTGTCAAACTATGTGGCAAAATTCCTTTCTGATAGAGGTGTTGAGATATTGACGGAAACGGCGGTGCAAGAAGTAAGGGAGCACGAAATAACATTCAAAAATGGGAAGAAACGCCATTATGACATTATCATCTGGACGGCAGGGATAAAACCAAACAGTCTCTTAGAGAAACTCGAAGTACCAAAGGTGAAGGGGTGGCTAAAAGTGGACCCCTATCTTCGTGTGGAAGGTATGAAGGACGTATTTGCAGTTGGCGATACGGTATCTTTCGAAAGTGAAGGTGTTCGTGCTGGTCAGAATGCGGAAGAGGCAGAGCGACAAGGAGAAGTAGCTGCAGAGAATATAATAAAAACGATAAAAAACCTTTCTTTCAAAAAGAAAGCTTTACCAAAGAAATATTATTCTTTATATGGCATGAAAGAGGAAAAATTGCGGAGATACCGACCAAAGAATACGATACAGAACCCACGAGCTTTTATTTCGCTCGGTAGTAATAAAGCAGTGATGTATTTCAGAGGAATGGCGATAAAAGTCCTTGCATATCGGTTGAAGAAGTTCGTGGAATGGAATTATATGAGGCGATTTGAGTAAAGGGAGAAAGGAGGTAAATAGATAAAATAAAAAATGGAAGAAAAAAGGAGGGGAACTATGACAATTAAAGCAAATGATGTAATTGTGCCCTTGGATGTTCCAAAGGCAGTGCGGGAAAAGTATATCAACAATTATTTAGAGATTACCAAGAGAACTGGGCGATTGATGCTTTTTGCAGGCGATCAGAAAGTAGAGCACATGAATGACGATTTTTATGGTGAAGGAATCCACCCGGATGATAGCTCTCCAGAGCATCTATTCAGGATTGCAAGCCAGGCGAAAATAGGTGTTTTCGCTATTCAGCTTGGGCTGATTGCCAGATACGGTATGCGTTATCCCGATGTTCCTTATCTGGTAAAACTGAATTCCAAGACAAATCTGGTCAAGACTCCTCAGTCCGACCCATTCAGTCAGCAGTGGCTGGATGTTCAACAGGTGGTGGATTTTCGTAACAACAGCGGACTAAATATACTGGCAGTGGGCTATACTGTCTATCCAGGAAGCGAGAATGAGGCGGAGATGTTCCGTCAAGCTGCACAGATTGTCTACAATGCACATCAATATGGTTTGATAACCGTATTATGGATGTATCCACGTGGTAAGGCGGTGGCAGATGAGAAAGACCCCCATCTGATTGCGGGTGCCACAGGTGTGGCGGCATGTCTTGGCAGCGACTTTGTCAAGGTGAACTATCCCAAAAAGGAAGGCTATGAGTCAAGAGAGATATTTAAAGAAGCCATCCAGGCAGCAGGCCACACAAAGGTAATTTGCGCTGGTGGGTCCAGTGTTGATGCCCGGTCGTTCCTCAAAAGACTTCATGACCAGATTCATATCAGTGGTGCTGCTGGAAATGCTACGGGTAGAAATATTCATCAAAAGTCGCTCAAAGACGCAATCAGAATGTGCAATGCCATTTATGCCATCACCGTGGAAGAGGCGAGCGAGGAAGAAGCTCTGGAAGTTGTGATGATATAAGAGGTATGGGACGTGAAGGTATGGGACGTGGAAATTTTATTAAACCGGTCCAACTAAGATTTGGAACAAGTGGTCTAAGAGGCATTGTTGAGAGCATGACCGACATGGAATGCTATATAAACACTCGTGGCTTTATTGACTCTCTTATTGGAATTACAGCCAGCATTATGATTACTGGAAGCCAGATCCCAGAGGATAGAAATGGCATTAAATATAATAAAAGGGAAGGCGAAGTCTTAAAGTCTGATGAGCCCGGCATTCTTACTCCTGTGGCTAAGATAGGAAAAGCGGAATATGCCAAAACTGAGGAAGAGACCCTATTTAAAGCAGTCAAAAACTTCTTAAAAAATCCGTCCTTTATTGATATTAAACCCCAGATTGCTGATTATAACTGGGGCGGAAAGGGTAAAAAAGCATTTATACCTGATTTCGTAGGAACAACAGATTGGAACAAATTTGCTGCTGAAGCATGGTATGGTTCTCATCCTAAATTACCCAGCCTAATTGAACCCCTATTGCTACCTTTAAATGAATTCATTGGCTACAATGATGAAATAGCCAGAGCGATATTAGGGGCACGGATTTTTAGATTTTTTGCATACCGCAGAACGCTTCCCGTAATGTTTAAGATTTTAGATGCTCAAAAGCCACTGTCTATCCAGGCACATCCATGGGACGGTTTGGCAGCAATACTCAATATACTGGATTCCAAGAACTATCCGGATGCAAATCTCAAGATCGAAGCTCAGTTTGTCATAGATAAGGAAGGGATGACAATATTAAATGGATTTAAACCGTTTGAAGAACTAAAAAAGGACGTGCCGGGATTTGAGCAAAGGTATAATGAACTATCGAAAAGAACGGGAGGTAAAAAGGCGAATTTGCTCGGTGATTATGAATATCTTTTTGATTTAGACGAATTTCTTGAGGTGTATTT
Source organism: uncultured ANME-1 euryarchaeote (assembly GCA_965195275.1). Taxonomy (GTDB): domain Archaea; phylum Halobacteriota; class Syntropharchaeia; order Alkanophagales; family Methanospirareceae; genus Methanophaga. Next base: position 5,166 of record CBDAFQ010000116.1, read on the forward strand.
AAGAACTCGTGAGCTTACAGTAAGCAGGGAGATTAGAGAGGAACTGATTAACCAGTATGCAGAAGAGTTTAATGCGTTTATGCAAGATAAACGGAATAAATGGACATTCGAAGAAGCTTTTGTGCTGGTAGACGTTGCCCAAGCTTTAAGTAAACCCGAGGAAGAAAGAGATAAAATCATAGATAAATACCTTAATAGGATTTATTTAAATGAAGGTCAAGGTATTTTGAACCCTGCTGACCATCCGCATTCAGATATAAGTGGGAAATTTATAGAAGTAATGAGTTCAGGTGATGATACAATAAGAGCGGGAAAGACCACTAAATTAGTAGATATTACTGCTCTCTTAGCTTCTCTTTCTTTTAAGTATGGAAAACCCGATGTCCTTAAAGCACAACCAACAGAGGATGCTCACATAGAGAGCTTAATTAGCATCCCTGAGTTATTTAACTTACAATCAATCCGGCTGAATAAGAAAGAGAAAGTGGAAGGAGAGGTTAAAGATGGATTTTGCATGTTAATCGTAATGAAAGGTTCAATAAAAGCTCAAGCCCAAAATGGTGCTGTTACCACCCGCACTCGCGGCGAAGCCACTATAGGCCCTGCTATACTCAAATCGTAC
>CBDAFQ010000117.1:0-5777 GCA_965195275.1 uncultured ANME-1 euryarchaeote
TATTTTTTTGACACAGATTAACGCAGATTGACACAGAAAAAATCAAATCAGTGTAAATCAGCGTCTTAAATAGGTAGAACTTATACTATATACAAGAACAAACTAAAATCTTTTATAGACACAGATTAACGCAGATTAACACAGATTCATAGGTGTTCGGTTAAGTACGGTTCAACATACATAATGACCCCATAAATAAAATAAAATAATATAACAACACATTTCCGACACAGATTTACACGGATTTATCTTTTTTATTTTTCATACTACGTTTTACCGTCACAGAGCAGAGCAGAGCACCCAAAAATAATTAGAAATTTGTGATTTTCATCTGCGTTAATCTGTGTTAATCTGTGTCCAAAATACTTTTTGTATGTCTTTTCTTTTGGTTTTTTGGGCCATAAATACTTAACCGAACACGCATGCATTGTTGTTACGTAGCACATCATTCGTTATGCTTACGAAAACGTAAACTTCAGCTCGTTTTTCTATCTGCCGCCATAAATACACATAGCAGGTATTAGTCTAAGATATTCGTAAACTTAATATTTCCAAAGAATAAACGAAAAGTTTTTAAGCGGCTAATCGCATTAATAATATAGAGAAGGGAAAGGAGGAGAGATATGATGGGAAAATTATTGCCATTTATGAAATTCCTTGAAAAGGAAGGCGGATTTAGATTCAATATTGAAAAATTTGAACACCGGCTAATGCTACAAAAGTATGTGTTCATCTCTAAGATTTTGGGGCACAATCTTGGCTATTCGTATAGTATCTATCTCCGGGGGCCTTATTCTCCAGCACTTGCCGATGACTATTACAAATTAGCTGACTCCTATTCATCATATGAAGCAGACTATACAAAAGAGCTTGAAGGGCTTAATACCGAAAAGTTCTTGAACGTGATAGAGGGAAAGGATGGAAAATGGCTTGAGATCGCTACGACTATCCTATCAGTCTATGAAAGTTATCGAATAAAATACAGAGGGGTTGAACTAATAGAGCGTGTTATATCCACATCGTGCGATATAAAGAGTGCCACAGAAGCCGAAAAGATATATTATGTATTTGATGAGTTAAAAAGAGTTGGACTGATTGACGCTTAAACTCAAAACTCTTCCGTTATTCTCAATTGCCTATTTCTCTCATTATCCGCTTGCATATCTTTTTCAATCTTTTTCAGTAATTCCGATTCCAGCAATCTACTGTCAGTAGTCAATAAATGTGATGAATTAGGATCACAAAGGGCGCATGAAACTATGAAGGTGTCTGTGAGAGCATGTTCAGCAAAATAATCGTCTTGAACAGTCAATGATTTAGCTTTAGCATAACAGCATTTATTTGGTGGAATAGTGTCTGCTTTCAAATTCTTCTGTAGCTCAAAAAACGTATACATAATCTCTTCTCTATTTCCTTGCTCAAAGTTTTCTCGAATAAGGCTATTTATCAATTCCCCAACTACGATAAAAGGTATCTTGACGTTAATGTTGGGGTTCTGCCTAACACTTGTTTCTATCTTTGAAAACATGTCACTTGCATTCTCTTTTTCATCTGATTTTCCCCATAGATAACCCTGGAAGAAGCAAGTATCAATATATATGTTTTGGGTATTTATTTGCATTTTATATCCATCCTTCTACCCCGGCTTTCCTTCCTTCGCTTTCATCCGTAAACATTTTAGTTATAGGCAAGGCATATCAAAATAGAAGTTATAAACAAAAAGCAAGAGATATTAACAGGAATTACATTGATACTTCTATTCACATGCATAGCATTAGCAACCTCAACCACCGCATCCGCCACCTCACCTGTAATAATATACGCCTTCGACCAAAACCCCGCGGGAAGTGATGAAGGCAATGAATGGGTCACCTTTCACAACCGCTCAAATGAAAGCGTGGACATAGGAAACTTGACTTTTGAGTCTACCCACGGCACAACCGCAACTGACTGGATAGCCGAAGGCACTACCCCGGAGCCTATTGCACATACACCCCTCATTATGGGTGGCTTGATAATAGCGAAGAAGCGATAATCATAAGGCATTTGAAGAGATGAGAGGTTTTAGGTTTCAGGCTCAAGGCTACTCACACAGGACACAGTAATAAACTAACAGGCCCTATGGATGTTAGAAGATGATAGACCCATTCTTGCCGCTACTATTGCTCATTGCCTTTTCAATGCTCGGAGTACTACTAGGCACGATAACAGGACTTGTTCCGGGCTTCCATCCAAATAACGTTGCCTTTATCCTACTCGCCATCGCACCTATGCTATTATCCAAGCTGCAGTTCGTAGATGATTTTGGCATTTCTGCGACCATACTTGTTGTCGCGATCATACTCGCAGCTTCCGTAGCGCACACCTTTTTGAGCTTTATTCCCGCAGCATTCGTTGGTGCGCCCGAAGGTGACACCGCACTCTGTTTACTGCCTGCGCACCGTTTACTGCTGGAGGGAAGAGCCTATGAATCGACTGTTCTTTCCGCCATAGGCAGTTTTGGTGCGGTTATTTTCGCCTTTGTTACACTTATCCCGTTCTATTTCGTCTTCATCGAATTGCAATTCTACGATATTATTCAAAGCTATATGCTCTACATCCTAATAGGGATTTCCACCTTGCTTATTCTCACCGAGAGCTTCAGTGAGCAGATGGAGGCATATCAGGCTATTCTACTTTCTTCCTTTGTCTTTATCCTCTCGGGATTGTTCGGCTATGTAATACTGGATATGCCGTCAACATGCTTATTCCAATCGTCACTGCTTTTTCCTGCACTAACCGGCTTATTCGGACTCTCAACCATTTTATATTCGCTGTTTCATACGCCCGAGATACCAGAGCAAATGATAGAGGAGCCAGAGATAGAGAAAGGGGAAACAGTGAAATCAATTATATCCGGCTCGACTCTTGGCTCTTTTGTTAGCTTCCTACCCGGTATCACATCTGCACACGCAACAGTGATGGCTATGCTTGTAAGAAGGAATAGGGAGCCCGAGCAGGTGATCACTACTTTAAGTGGTGTCAATACGGCGAATGTTATTTTCTGTCTGGCGACACTATATCTAATTTTTCGCGCGAGGAGCGGAGCAACGATCGCAATAAGCCGCCTACTGCAAGTTCAAGCCTGGGAAATGGTAATACCACCGTTATCATTGATATACTTGCTAATAGCAGCGTTAATCGCAGCCGCATTCTCGTTCTTCATTACAAAATACCTGGGGAAGCAATTCGCTTTGTTATTTACGAAACTGCCATATAGAAAGATGCTAATAGGTATCATCTTCTTCCTTTTTGCGCTTGTCTTCCTTTTTACTCGCGAGTTAGGATTGCTTACGCTTCTCGTAGCCACATGCATAGGTCTTGTCCCTATCCATTTTGGCATACGACGTAGCAATTGCATGGGTGTTATAATGTTAGAAATTAAAGGTTTAAGCTTACGGATGTGTGATAAATACCCTCAGCCAGCCATAACTACAGCCCTATATAAGCTATAAAAGCCATAGGTGTTTGCGTATTGGTTATCATGTTTCTCTTCGCCTGGAGCCATATACGAAAGCGTTTTATTTCTAAGAAATAAAGCATTTCAACCGTGTTCAACTCTTATCATTGTTGTTACGTAGCATATCATTCGTTATGCTTACGTAAACGTAAACATTAGCTTGTTTTACTATCCCGCCACCATAAATTCACATAGCGGGTATTAGCCGATACGGGTAAACCGCACAGGAGGGTTTTAACCCTCTTGCTGATTAGGCTACGAGGTACATAACTTTCAAAACGTTTTAAAAGCCTTACCAAAGAAATAATATACTTCAGAAACAAAAAAAAATGCCTAAAAAAGAAGGGCATATGCAAGTTTTTTATTAGTCTATTCATCAGAAGAGGGTATACCTCATTTAACCCATTATATGCCAATTGGATCGGACTTTTATGTGGTATCCTGTGTTTTTAGGCAATTTTATATCTTATTCCACCACTATAAAGCCCTTCTGCCATAGACGCTGATCCTTGGCTTTGTACTTAGGTTTACTCAAGGGGGTTTCTTTATACGCTTCATAGAGTTCAAGATAGAAGTAATAGGTTCCTGTTTCAGCAGGGAAGAAATCATAAGTTAAATTATCCATCTTATACTTCTTGATAAGTTTCGATTGCATCCACGACTTGCCGGTACGGAATTCAGCGGTATCTTTATTTTTGCTTCTACCGATTATAAGTTGAACTGCAACCCTTTCCACATCATTGCTATCACGGTAATTATCATTTTTTACAGTTACCTTAAAATGTGCCTTTTTATCTTTATTGATGTTGATCACAATATCATCTCCATAAGGGCTTTTTCCATTAATTTTAACCTCTGAAATCCACGGAGTGCTTCTGACAAACGTCCGTAAGTTTCTACCTTCTATTAATTTTATTCGCTTTGTTGAGCACCCCCAATATTCACTTATACTGTCCTTCGCGTCTTCTGGCTCCTGGTAAACTGCTATAGAGTACGAAGGCCAACCGCTCTCTTTATCGGCTGGAGTAAGATCCGTGAATGTAACCGTACAATAATCAGCGTTAGTCTTAAATGTTTTAGATTTTATAGCCACTCGCGACTCCTTACTTTTAACACTTCCTTTGTATAGTTTTACCGTAATTTTCCCCTTGCCTGGCAACTTAAGTTTTTCCACTACTTTACCAGTGGAATCCTGGACATACAGATTACGCACATCCACATTCAAACTACTTTTACTTTCTGAAAACGCATTTACTACGGTATTCGCTGAATTATCACCAGCCATTGCCATTACCGAAAACTGAACAGCACTTACAAAAAACACAGCGATAACAAAACAATTCAATACTTTCAAAATCACCCCTTTTTTTCCCATTTTTTCACCTCAAGTTTTTATCCATGTTTGATTCTTTACGGTAGAGGTACTGTCATTAAGGCATATAAATAACTTTCGTTATTTCATTATAAAAAACATTGTTAATATGTTTTCCAAAAAGTGTTTTAAACCATATTATGGAGCAGAGTAGAAGGTGTTTTTACGCCCTCTGACCCCCCTCATCAAACAGCACGTATTGATTTCCCGTATAAGGGTTAAATACAAAACCAGCCTGAAAATACTATGCACAAAGGGGCCATAATTATTTTTCGGGTTTTTCATCGGATTTGGGTAAATAAGCAGGAATAAAACAAATTATTTAGATAACAATGACCAAAAACCAAGGGCTATTATTATGTATCGCTTTAATGCTTCTCTTCACCGGCATAGCGTTAGCAACTGCATCCGCCACCTCAAATGTGATTATTTACGCCTTCGATCAAAACCCCGCTGGAAGCGATGACGGCAATGAATGGGTCACCTTTCACCACCCATCAAATGAAAGCGTAGACATAGGTAATTGGACTTTTGAGTCTACCCACGGCACAACAGCAATTGACTGGATAGCCGAAGGCACTACCCTCTATCCAGGAGCCTATTGTACATACACCCCTCATTATGGGTGGTTTGACAATAGCGAAGAAGCGATAATCATAAGGCATTTGAAGAGATGAGAGGTTTTAGGTTTCAGGCTCAAGGCTACTCACACAGGACACAGTAATATACTAACAGGCCCTATGGATGTTAGAAGATGATACCTTAAGATTAACGCCAGGGTCAGGATTTGAACCTGAGCGTCCCAAAAGGGACAGTGACTCTCGAGGCCACCGCATTTGTCCACTCTGCCACCCTGGCTCCTTCTCACTTTCGCACATAGAGATATAAATCATTGATGAATTTAAA
>CBDAFQ010000118.1:0-5318 GCA_965195275.1 uncultured ANME-1 euryarchaeote
CCCAGTAAATAGTTAACCCAAAAAGTTTTGATAATTATCATACCTAGACACGGATTTCACAGATTTACACAGTTGCTACAGTCAGGATTTTCAAGTTTTTACTGGTTCATAGAATCGAAATAAAAAAATCTATTATTACAGTACTTTAAATCTGTGTTAATCTGCGTTAATCGGTGTCTTAAAAATCATTGGAAAATGATACGATTCTGTTCTGGCAAAATATTATTTGTGAGTTCCATAAAGCGAAAAATTGCAATCGCAAATAAAAGGAGAAGAAAAAAAGGGATGGTTGTTTTGCTGACCTTTTTAAGGCGGCCCTACTGATTAATTCTCTCGTAGCCATGCCCAAGCGGTATTCATGTCCGCGGTGTGGAAATGTTTTGCTTCACTCAGGGCCTAATAGCGCAAATAATCTCTGCTGTCTCTTCTTGCGTGAAGTTATGAGGTACGATATAGAAGATCCAGTCGCAGTCTACCCAGAAGTAGTGAGACAAATTGTCTGAAGTGGTTTGGTACACCTGCTTTTCGGCAATTGTTTGCGCTTTCAGATCAGAAGCCCAACTGCCACCCCAGTTTTGCATACCTATCGCCATCTTCTCGTTTTCGGTCCTCGCAATCGTTTCGTTTTGATATAGTGTTGTCCAGAGCGTTAACATTCCGCCTTCTTTCATGTAGTGTACAATTGCCACATCCTTGACCTGTTCAACATTGCCGACATGCGATTGCTTCACACGCTGTAACGCACCCGGACCGGATGCTACAACCATCTTGTCCATGCCAAGCAGCAGATCAGGAGCGATCTCAGCCGCTGCACTCACTTCTACTACGGGCTGCTTAGGGGCTGGAAACAGGGTGAGAGCGAGATAACTAGAAGCCGTCACCAGCAGGATAGCAAATACGATCAGCAGAATTTTTTGGGCTCTGTTCATAGTTAGTTTCAGCTTTTTGTGTTTTTTATTGTATATGAAGTATACCTATCTTCTATTAAAGACACGGATTTACACTGATTTACGCGGACTTTCTAAACTAAATTTAAGTTTGACCTTCTTGATCTTTATAATCTGTGTCAATCTGCGTTAATCTGTGTCAATGATTTATTTTCTTGAAACCGTGTCTGTTGCGGAAAGAAAGGTTTATGTTAGACTGTGACTTTTGCACTTTCCATTTTGCATTCTCAGCTCAATAATCCTACGATTTTTGTGCGGGCTCATCCCGTTTTACAACCAGAACAGGTCGTTTGAAATTTCGAATTACCTTTTCAGAAACAGAGCCCAGTAGCAACTCCTTGACATTGCTCTTGCCATGCGAGCCGAGCACAATAAGCGAAACGTTTTCTTCTTCTGCGGTTTTCAGTATTTCCTTGCGCGGAACACCTTCGGGCATTTTTACGGTCACTTTCAGCCCTACCGTTTCGATCTCCGTCTTAAGTTCATCCAATTTCTTCTTGACATTTGCTATCATCATCTCCTGGACTTCATAGTCATATGTCACTGGCGTCTCTCCGAACCCCGCAACGCCTGTTGTCATTGTTGCTAGATCTCGCATGTCTATTACATACACGACCACGACCTCTTCTGCACCAGCATCCTTCAATTTCTTTACATATTCCAACGCCTTAACGGCACAATCAGAGAAATCCGTTGGATACAATATCTTTCTAAACATTTTCCCTCCCGCCCAAATCGGCAGTTCCCGTTATGGAAACGCGCTTGTCATCTTCGATCCTATATATGTATGTATGTATGTATCATTACAGTATTAAAGATATATTGTTTATGATTTAGCTTGACTTTGTCCCTAAAACGTCCCTTTTGTTTGTGTCCCTTATAAAATAAATATCTTTATCACTGGATCAGTTTCGGTGTATAGTATAGTATAGTATAGTATAATACGACCCTTTCTTTTCTCCATGCCGCTCAAAAATTCCTTCCACGTCCACGGATGTTTAGTAATTCCATCTGCCACGCATGGCGTCCTTTCGCTGTTTCTGATTCACTTAGGAGTTTTAATCGTCAATGCTTTTGAATTTGGTCCTATCATACATAATATATACTATCTGACTCAGGCGCATATAAAAATCATGGTTTATAGGACACTACCTAATTGTGGGACGCTTTATATATACAAAAAAAAGCGAAAAGTTTTTTATGTATCCATAGATACTAAAATTTAGACTGAAATATAAAAAAGGGAGTGATCAAAATGAATAAATTCGTATCGCGGATGTTAGTGCTGCTTTTGCTGTTGAGTTGTGTGTGCGTGGTTGCCTACGGCGTGGGTGATAGGGAAGCGACATCAGCCACAGTTACTTCTGTGGGTGAGGTTCTCCAGTTCGGAGAGAACCTCGAGCTAACGCCTCTCGCCCCATTGAGCGAGTCATACAATTTCAGTGTGAACGAAAGCCCCACAATAGATTATGAATTCGCAGGTGCGAAATCGGTGGGTAAAGCATACTGGTTCTATCCCGAAGGAGTTGACTTTGAGGCTCCGATCCAGATAACGATGCCGCTAAACTGCACCGGAGTGGAGGGGATGCTTATTGTTATTGCGCGTGAAGCGAGCGGCGACATATCATTTATTGCTCCTGATACGGTCAATTGGACTGAAAAAGCCGTCACATTTGTTACTTCTCAGTTCTCTGTCTTCGAGCCTTATGATTTTCCTATCGGTTACACACAAGCGAATGTAACAGGGAATCTGTATTTAGCGGGCGACTATGAAGAAAGCCCCGAAAAGTTGGTTTTCGACTTTTTCTGTGCTAACACAGAGTCCAATGAATCAGCCAACTTTGTCGTTTTGGTAGACGGACTCACGAGCTACCATGTGCTGCCGCCAATTCCTGACCACCTATTTGGAACATACGAATATCGGTCACTGATAGGCAGCAGCGACAATTTTCTGTTTTCCGCGTGCCAGGCCAATCTCAGTGTGCCGGTATCCGAAGCCGGAGCCAATTATAGTCAGGACATTCCGGTGGTTGCCGCGACGAGTAGACTCGTAGGGACCGTCCGAGATGCAGATGGTAATACCGTTGAGGGCGCATTGGTAATTATTCGTGCGGGAGCGAATTTGAGTTACGAAACACTGAGTAGAGAGGACGGTAACTACACCATCGCGTTTATCGGAATGGAGTTCGATACACCGGCACAGGATATGAACACTACCTACACTTATAGCGTGACCGATGGCGAACTACCTTGTGTTAGAACCGACAGTGGCGCGATTACGCTGCATGCCGGTAGAACGTTAACGAAGGATTTCGCATTGACGGGTCTCCAGTTCGGAACGAACCTCAGGCTGAAGCCGCTTCGTCCATTGCGTGAATCGTACAATTTCAGTGTGCACGAAAGCCCATCCATAGCTTATGAATTCGGAGGTGCGAAATCGGTGGGTAAAGCATACCGATTCTATCCGGAAGGTGTTAAGTTTGAGGTTCCGATCCGGGTAACGCTGCCGCTAAACGTTACAGAAGTAGAGGGCGAGCTTTTTGTTATCGCGCGTGACGAGAGCGGTAACATTACTTGCATTGTCCCCGAGAAAGTTGATTGGGACTCGAAAGCCGTCACGTTTTGTACTCGGCATTTCTCGGACTTCGAGCCGATTGAGTTTTTAACCTATGAGGCATATATATCCTTGAATGTTCGTCTGGACGGAGATTATGACGAAAGCCCCAGCGAGGTTTCTGTCGTACTCATGGGCGAGAAAAATCGCGTTGAGCTTTCGATGGGTTTGGGGATCCACAGTGTATTAGTTCCCGAGTATTTTTTTGGGGTATATTCCATATTTGATGCTGAGGGTACGAGCGAGCATTTTTACTTTGTGTTCCCCGGGTCCGATACCAGTGTGAATATAATCCTATATGGTGCCACTTATGAGCTAGACGTTCCTCTTGTTGCCCTCACAGGCAGGATGACAGGTACCGTCCGGGATTCTGAAGGAAATCCACTCGAAGGAGCAGATGTTGGTGTCGTTTGCCATGGAAGCGATTATGATGTAAAATCTAAAGCGGGTGGCAGTTATACCATAGAGGATATAGACCTATGTGGTAATAATCCTAAACCATATCCGAATATGGTAGCTACCGGTGATTGCTACGCAGAATATGATGAAAGTGAAGAAAAATGTCCTCTGTGCAATAAAGGTGGTGTTACGCTGCGAGCGGGAAAAACAAAAACACAGGATATTACATTGTTTGATGATGGAATATTTATCGATGGAGAAATCACGGACATGAATGGAGAATACGTCGAAGGTGCCAAGATTGAAATAACCGATTCCGCAGGGAATAAGAACTCCACCACCGCCTGTATCGGCTTATACACTCTATTCGCAATAGCACCTGGAAAAGCAGAATTGAAAGCAACCTGTGAGAACGGAAAGGATACCCAGACCAAGATTGTTGACTTAAATTGCAAAGAACATACCCAGGTCGATTTTGTCCTTGACTGTAATAAAGGCCATTACAGCGGATATCATAGAGCTTTTTTCGAGGTGGGTGATCCCAACGGTATCGGAGCTGCAGGATACCAGTCTTACTTAGATGAGCATGATTTTACATTTGATATTGACGATGACGGCATGATTAATGGTTCCGGATTGGGATATAGCGAATGGGAAGTTAGTGGGCGGTATGACCAATATAAGCATAAAGAAAGGTTTACTTGCAAAACCGGTCCAATGCCATTCTCTGTACAAATCAGTGGGCAAAGAGAGGGCAATACGTTACTGCTTGAACAGGATTTTTATTCGGATGCACACGTCATTTGGGATTGTACGCCTAGTGGTGAGGCGCTCCTGCATGAAGGTGCAGACTGGGGCGTGCTAAGACCTTGTCTACCCTTAGATCGCGTAGTACCTATTATCTCTGAGGAACCATTCGAGGCATGTTTTACATTGGATGTGGATATGCTTCAAACCCGTACATCCATTTACTGCCATATAACAGAATAACTATTAGCAAGGAGTGAACGAAATGAAAAGATTCGTATCGCTGAACAAATCCCAATATCTAAACTTGAAAAATAAACGACACAGGAGAGATTTTAACCTGGTGATTTTGGCACTATGTACCCAATATCTCGGTAAATGCTCAAATCGTGTTTTATTCTCTCGACATATTGCCTCTTTTTAGAATCAAAATATGTTAGCTCAGCCGAAATCTTTTCTGGCTCTTCCCGCCTAAAATATGAAGAAGAAACATCGAGAAATGTAATAATTTCCTTTTGCGGTGGCATGAATTCTATATTCTTGAAGAGCATCATAGAAGAGATTTCCTTAGTACCTTCTACACCGAAGAACCTCTTATTAAATCGTATAGA
>CBDAFQ010000119.1:0-3524 GCA_965195275.1 uncultured ANME-1 euryarchaeote
AATCGCAGAGGCGGATCCATCCAAAGATATAGAAGGAATAGATACTGCCGTGAAACTAGTCATCTTAGCTAATTCCATCTTTGATATGAACGCAGCCTATAAAGAGGTTGAAGTGACAGGGATTACCGAGATAACCCCGGAAGCTTTGAAACTGGCAGATGACGAGGGCTATGTGATAAAATTAATAGGGGAAGTAGACAGAGATGGCAGCCTGAAAGTTGCGCCCCGATTAGTACCGAAAGGGAATCCGCTAAACGTCGGTGGTACACTGAACGTTGCAACTATAAAAACCGACTTAGCAGGCGAAATCACAGTCATTGGTAAAGGTGCGGGACCTATCGAAGCGGCAAGTGCTATCCTCTCGGATATAATAGGTATTTACACCTGAGTTGGCACTGTCTAAAAAACCAGTCTTTTATCAACGCGGAGATCGCAGAGGGCGCAGAGTGTAAGACAAGAGCGTTCCTAATCCCCGCTTGGGTTCTCCGCGCGCTCAGCGGTATCGTATTACCGCCCACGCCGACCATGGTGAGTTAGACATAAAATGCTGCAGGTTCTGCTCTGTCACCCCGGTGTTGCATCCAATATTAGCAAAATTACTCCATGCAAGGTCGAGATTCTCGGCCAACACTATACTCTTCTGGCATCTTTATCTTCACAAGCACTATCTACGTTTATGTGTATAACCGCTTTTCAAAACCACAAAACCCATAGTTTTTTATAGTAGAAACTCCTTGATTGATTTGGTAAATTATCATGTTCGAGTACTGGAATCCACACGTTGAACGTATGCCCATTAAGGACCTGCATAAGCTGCAGGAGGAACGGCTTCGGACGATTGTCCGCTATGTCTGTGACCATTCATCCTTCTACCGGCAGCGATTCCGTGAGGCGGGTGTGGAACCCGAAGACATAAAAGAGCTTAGTGATGTAACTAAACTCCCATTCACAACGAAGATAGACCTTCGTAATACATATCCCACAGGCATGTTCTGTCTCCCCAAAGACTGGGTGGTGCGGTATCATGTATCCAGCGGCACGACCGGGAAGCCAACTGTGGTTGGATACACTCAAGGAGACATAGATATGTGGACAGATTCGTTGGCGCGTGCGCTCACGTCCATAGGTCTGGGCCGTGGCGATGTAATCCAGGTTAGCTACGGTTATGGCCTTTTCACCGGCGGGCTCGGTCTCCATTACGGTGCAGAGCGAATAGGTGCCACGGTACTTCCTACGAGTGCCGGCAGTACCGAGCGCCAAATCGAGCTCATGCAGGACCTGGGAAGCACTGCTATAGCCTGCACGCCTTCTTATTTCCTTTACCTAAACGAGGTAGCACAGAAGATGGGTGTGAGCATCAGGGATGATACAAAGCTCAAGGCAGGTCTCTTCGGTGCAGAGCCCTGGTCTGATGAGACGAGAAGGCGGATTGAGGAGTCCACAGGCATCAAGGCATATGACATATATGGCACCAGCGAGATGAGCGGTCCCTTATGCTCAGAATGCCATCGCCAGAACGGTATCCACATCTGGGCTGATCTCTTCCTTATCGAGGCGATTGACCCTAAAACCGGCGAGCAGGTAGCAGAAGGTGAACGTGGCGAACTCGTTGTCACCACGCTAGATAAATGGGCATTTCCACTTATTCGGTACCGGATAGGGGACCTCACCATAGTGAATAACGAGCCATGTGAGTGTGGACGTACACATCCGCGAATCATGCGTATTCTTGGTCGGACAGATGATATGATAATTGTGCGTGGTATAAATGTATTTCCAAGCCAGGTCGAGTCGGTACTCATGAAGATCCCGGAGATTGGAGACAATTACATGATTATTGTGGATCGGAAGGGGCCACTGGATGTTATGACCGTCAAGGTCGAGGTGACGGAATCTGCGTTCAGCGATAAAATCGCAGACTTGATGTCATTAAGCAAAGCGGTATCCCAACAGCTTAAGGGCGTGCTTAATATTATGGCTAATGTTGAGTTGGTGGAGCCGGGAACGATCCCGCGTTCGGAAGGAAAGGCACAGAGAGTAATAGACAATAGGGAGATGTGAATGAACATGGAGGCAATAAAGCAGATCTCCATCTTTATGGAGAACAAGTACGGCAGGATGGCGCGAGTGGCAAAGGCATTAGCTGATGCTAATGTGAACATACGGGCATTGACAATTGCAGAAGCAGGCGACTTCGGCATTGTCCGGATGGTGGTTGATGATATGGATAAGGGCTATAAAGTGCTCCGTGAAGAAGGCTTCACTGTCTCGGAGACGGAAGTTCTCGCTGTGGAGATAGAGGATAGTCCCGGCGGGCTTTTCGAGATCGCTAACACTCTGGGTGAGAACAATATCAACATAGATTATGCATACGCCTTTGTAACTGCAAAATCTGAGCGGGCGATGCTGATACTCCGGGTGGAGGACATATCAGGCGCTACGCGCGTGCTGAACGAGGGCGGAATAAGGACGGCGACAAAAAGGAAAATACAGCAGATCTAACTAACCTGAACCCCGAAGCGGCTATGAAAGATGCGGTGAGAATGTGTAAAATATCACTCAACAACACCCATCTATAAAATCGCCATATTTTAAGGCGAAAAAAAGAAAAGAGTCCTGTTATCTGCATGTGAACCGCCATTTACAGAAGAGTTCTTTTGGATGAGGATCGGGCGGGGCAAACACACATTCAACTTTAATGGCTGGATCGATCACTTCAGCAAAACGAATAAATTCTTCTCGATGCATATCTTTGCATGCGTATTCGCCCAAACTGCGTTTTAGCCTTGCCTCTTGCGGCGGGCAGTGAGGAACAGAGATGATCACCTCTTCTCCCTTTTCTTCGATCTCGTATCCTATGATAGAAGCCCCGGGGAATAATTTTAAGGCCCTGACAAAACCCTTTAGTCCTTTTTCTTTGATATTGAACCGTTTCAGCAGGTCTTTGGCTGCCATTTGGGCTGCCTTCCCCCAGACCTTTTCATTGATATCTTCGGCAACCTCTCGTCCAAACTGCTCTTCGGTATAAATAAACCAAAAAGCATCGACAACTCGATAGTGCCAGAGTAAAAATTCTATGTAGCGTTTGAGTTGTGATTGATCCATCTTATCGAATATTTCTGAGTTCATATAAGATAAGATAAGATAAACGTTTCGGAATTATAATCCTACTGCATTCATTCCGAGTTCAAATGCACGCCTATTAACCTCCAGAAACTTTGCGGGCACTGGCTCTCTAAGCGCTTCGATTAGCTCCTCTTCCCGTAGTGGTATATACTCAGAGAGCGCACCCAACATCACGACATTCATCGCTTGTGGATTACCCGCATTGGCAGCCAGCTTTGTCGCATCAATAGCTTTGAGAGTGATTACTAAATACATTCTAAAAGTTTAAATATGAAAGCGGTGTTAAATTTAAGTGGAGATAACAATGCAAGAAGTGCTTACTTTTGAAGAGATCTTGAGAAAGCATCCTGGAGAACTCGCATCAGTGGGTGAAGAGAAAATGGGCAAGATATTATACG
>CBDAFQ010000120.1:0-3737 GCA_965195275.1 uncultured ANME-1 euryarchaeote
TTTTTTTTTTTCAAGCAGAAGACGGCATACGAGATTCTGGACATGTGACTGGAGTTCAGACGTGTGCTCTTCCGATCTAGATGTGCCCATGATAAATGTCATACCCTTTTAGGTGTCGTCCAAGCACTGCGAGAGGGAACAAGGCTTGTCTGGACAGCTTGAGGTTAGAGGCATTCCACGTCAGCCGCATGGTATTTAACAGATCCACAGGAAGGATACGCAAACCATCTACGTAGCGCTCAGTACATGAATCCCGCGCACCTGTCAGGATAGTAACATCATTGCCAAGTGCGACAAGCTCCTTGCAAAGCTCTAAGATGACAACACTTACGCCTCCCATTGCGTCAGTGCCGTGGGGTCCCAACTCATAAATATGCAGTATCTTCATCTTTACTTACCTCTTAATATTTCCTGTATTTGTATAGCTCCTTTTTATAACCACAAGATTACACAGATTTCCACAAACCTTTTCTATCAAACTTTAAGAAAGTTTGATCAAAACGCTTCGCGGAAAGAAAAGCTTTACCAAAAGAACTTTTTTTCTTTTAGCACAGGTTTTCTTTTTTCCTAAAAAAGAAAAAGTGTTGTGTTAATCTTGTGGAATCTCGTGGTTTTTTTATTTAGCTATACAAATACTTTTTATTTAATATAACTTATATATAACCTATGGTATTAGCAGGAAAATTATTCGTGGTTGAAGAGGACGTTGACCTGCAAGGGATGGCAGCCAAGCTGAAAGGGTTCAAATCAGAAGAGAAATTGGAAGATGGTGATATAACATTGATTACTGAGATAACGAACCTGCATTTAGTTGGGGATTCCTTGCATGGAACTTTCAATCAAGATCAACTTCTGGATGTGTATCATCATGGTGAGCGGGTGCAGGTACCAACCACATCGGAAGCGCCCTTTTTCTTCGTTGTGCGAGCGCAAGGAGGTGGGATTGTTCTCACGATTATGGATAAGAAAGCGCGGGCTAATAATATCGCAAATCAGTTGAGCAAAATACTCTTTATAACCGCAGGGAAGATAGTGGAAGTGCGGATAGAGCCAGCACGATTTGAGCGGTTTCACGAGGATAACTTTGAGGATACAAAAATAATCTTCTTCGATGATGTTAATCTACCAAATATCAAAAAGCTATCGTTATATGGCTCTGATTTAGGGGATACGTCTCTGTATGTAGACCATTTGAAGCATGGGAAGATATGGTATATCGTATTGAAATCTAAACGCTATGGCTCGGTAGTAGGGCTAACAAGGAATGGTGTGGTAACTATTTTCAGTAAGGCCTCCAAGGATGATTTTATAAATTATGTGAGGGGGGAGATTATTGATTTGATATAACTGAGAGAATGATGACCAGAAAGAGATCGAAAAGCGGTTCCGTTTCAGGTAATTTTTCGTCTTTAGAGATCCCGCAGTTCCTGAATCCCTATTTGAAGGATGCTATTGAGTTTCCAGACCTCGACACTTTATCTTCAATTCTCGGGATAAATAGGGCAGAGGCAGAGAGGATAGTGAAAAGGGCTAATGAAGCATCAGCGGGATATAAAGTTAGAGATGTCTTCTGCACCAAAGAGACGCGGGAAGTAGAGAAAGAGATTTTGCAAATCCTCGCCTCTTATACGACAACGAAAAATGGGCGGGACAGGGTTCTTACACTTACGCCATCACGAGATAGTGCAGAATTACAAAGAAGGTTTCGGGCTGTGGAAGAGAGCGCGAAATTGCAGGTACTACTGGGTGACGCGAAAATAGCGAGAATGCGTGAACTTATTTCTGATGCTGAGCTCGCGAAGACGAGCTTTGGAAAAGCACCCCTCGTTGTTAGCCGTGGGACAGGAATAGGCGCAGAAATAAAGAGGATCTATGGCGAGTTCGTGCATGTAGACCTCGTAAATTCCACAGATAAAGCAAAAGAGCTTTTGCAGAAGAACGATAATATTCTGTTAGTCAGCGAAGAGGAAGTGGAAGAGCCCGGCATCGTGAACATAACTATTGATTCCCTGTCTGATCCATGCGAGATTTATCCCGAGTTCGTTGTTAATTCGTTCATAGCAAAGAGGAATCTGATAGGGGCGATAATAAACCTATTACGTGAATTTGAGGTACTCAAGGATTTCTATCTGTTTAAAGGCATCCCGGTAGACGATTTAGAAACGGTTTTAGCAGTTATAGAGAAGGTAGAATCGGTGAGAAGCAGAGGCGAAACGAACTTTGATGACGTGATCTATCGGCGCGAGGAGGAGCTAAACAAGGAAGCAAACCGGATTATGCGAAGCGGCGGCGGCGTAGATGAATTTAAAGGTTACTTAGAAGAGGTCCTGGTAAGCATGGCGGATGAATTGTTGCTCCCGAATAAAGATAGAAATGTCCTCTGGGAGAGTGCATATGCGAACTTAGAGCGCGGATTGCCGTTTGAGTTCTCACGGGAAACAATAGCGCAATTGCGACATCGGTATGACCGTAAACTGGGAGAGCGGCGATATTACACGTTAAGAGAGTCCGCAAAGCAACTGGAGCGACATAGAGAAGCAGTGAGCCACGCTATTAAACTGCTCTTCCATTTCGATTTTATGCTCGCAGTGTTGCGATTTAGTCGTGATTTCCAATTGAACATACCCTCAATATGCGAAGATGGGTTTGGTGTGATTGCCGGCAGGAATCTATTTCTGGTTAGTGAAGAGCTGAGCGGAAGCGAGAAGGTGGTACCTGTTTCTTATTCCATCGGGCAAGCGGATTTAGGCATCTTCGGCGCTACACCGCTTCCCGTAGCTATTCTCACCGGTGCGAATAGCGGCGGTAAAACCTGTCTGTTGATTATGCTCGCGAGTTCGATCATCCTCACGGAGCTTGGTCTGCCTGTGCCTGCGGAGAGAGCAGAGATACCTTTAATGCCGCTCTACTTCTACCGCCGGAAGATGATAAAGAAGACCGGGTCGTTTGAATATTCGATGCGGGCTTTGAGCCGGATATTCATGCGAGAAGGACCGAAAGTGGTATTAATAGATGAATTGGAGGCGCTTACAGAGCCAGGCGCTATGGGTCGGATAATGGCCTCTATATTAAATAACATGCCAAAGGATACTCTGGCTGTGGTGATAACGCATCTGATTCATGAGATATTACCGCATATCAGTATGGCGAAGGTGCGTGTTGATGGTATAGAGTCAGAAGGTTTGGATGCCGCTGGTAACATTATTGTTGATCGGCAGCCGATGTTCAATCATATCGGGTCGAGCACACCTGAGTTGGTGATAAAGAAGCTTTTGGGTAAGGTCAGGAAGGAGGAGTTAAGAGCAGTTTATGAGGAGATAATAACGGTGTTGGAAAAGGAAAGGCAAGGGTTGACATAAGCGAGGTACAAGTAATTGCAAAATGCAGAGAGCAAATTGAAAAATGCGCTTCTCCAAGTTCATTATCCCAGACATGTTCAAAGGTGTCTCTCTGATCTGCGATCTTCTGATAGGTCCCGATAATCTTGTGGTTATAAAAAGGACTGAACGACTGCAGATATACTACGGCAGCTCCATCAAAGCCTTGACGTATCTTTTCTCATCAAAAGGCTTTTTATTCTTCAAAACTTCGTATATCTCAGTAGCAACAGCACTTCCTATTAATTTCATTGCATCGTCCTTTGAATGACCGTCCTTCAAGAGCCTATCAAAAGTCTTCTTAGTCGCTGGTGGATTGTTCTCTCTAATTTGGTTCTCCACCACATCAAGAATTGCTTT
>CBDAFQ010000121.1:0-11063 GCA_965195275.1 uncultured ANME-1 euryarchaeote
AAACTATTTAAGTGGAAAAAAGGGATAGTGAAATGATATGATATGAACCACAAACTCGAACTTCAGCACATAACTAAGACGTTTAGCACAGAAGAAGGCGAAATGACTGCGCTGGACGGAATAAACTTAGAAGTCAAACCCGCCGAGTTTTTGTGTATTATCGGTCCCTCGGGCTGTGGCAAAACGACATTGCTACGAATGGTAGCTGGTTTAGAGCACCCAACCAGTGGTAAGATCATCTTAGACGAAAAAGAAGTGAAATGCGCATCGCCCGATAGGGGAATGGTATTCCAGGAATTCTCGTTATTCCCGTGGAGGACTGTATTGAAGAATGTGGAATTCGGACTGGAAATAGGCGGTATGGCGGATAAGGAAAGGCGTGAGATTGCAGAAAAATATATTGCACTCGTGGGTCTAAAAGGATTTGAAAATCATTACCCTTACGAACTTTCAGGCGGAATGAAGCAGCGGGTAGCGATTGCAAGAGCTCTTGCGACTGAGCCTTCTATTTTATTGATGGATGAACCCTTTGGCTCGGTAGATGCGCAGACGAGAAACCTGCTTCAGGAAGAGCTGCTGGAGATTTGGAAGAGGACAAAGAAAACCGTCTTGTTCGTGACTCATAGCGTTGATGAGGCGGTATATCTTGCAGATAGAGTTGCGGTGATGTCTGCGAGACCTGGATGCCTGGTTAAGTGCCTCGCTGTTGATATACCAAGACCGAGGAAGCGAACAAGTGCAGAAGCAAATGAGTTTAGGGAGAAGTTGCTTATGTGGCTCAGTTTAGAACGCACAAAGGCATGTGCTACGCTTTAATTTGACGATAAAAAAACTACATATCCACAAAATTCTTTATCAATTTCAGCCCATCCTCTGTCAATATAGATTCAGGATGGAACTGTACGCCGAAGATGTCCTTGTCTTTATGCCGGATTGCCATTATCTCATTATCATCTAAACTTCTCGCTGTTACTTCTAAACTCCCGTTTACATCGTCAATTACTAAGGAGTGGTATCGCACGACCGATAGCGGATTCTTCAGTCCTTTCAGCACGTTTGCACCATTATGCTTCACTAAACTCACCTTTCCATGTCTTAGCTCTCTTGCATTCCTCACCCTTGCGCCAAAGACATAACCTATGCATTGATGCCCCAAACAAACGCCCAATATCTTCTTGTCCTCGTTGCAAAACTTCTTTATCACTTCATTTGTGACACCAGCATCTCTTGGCGTCTTCGGACCAGGCGAAATTATTATATGTTCTATCTCCTGTGTCTTAACAATTTTCTCTATATAACTAAGATCCACATTATTCTGCACCACTATCGGTTTGGCACCCAGTATCCCAACGTATTGCACTATGTTATATACAAATGAATCGATATTATCCACAATCAGGACATTCATCCTTTTCGTGCACCTCCAGAGAGGCACTCTAATAACGCCGCACACTTACTCAGAGTCTCTTTATACTCGCGTTTTGGATCAGAATCAGCAACAATACCTGCTCCTGCTTGTATATATACTTTGCCATGCTCAAATACCGCAGTTCTTATTGTTATCGCAGTATCCATTGAACGGTTAAAGGAGAAATATCCGACACATCCTGCGTATACTCCTCTTCTTGTCGGCTCTAATTCTTCTATTATCTCCATAGCACGCACTTTCGGTGCGCCCGAAACAGTACCAGCAGGGAACGTCGCTTCCAACGCATCAAACTCGTCTTTATCTGTTCTCAACTCGCCTACCACGTCCGTCACTATATGTTGCACATGCGAGTATTTCTCAGGATACATGAATCGTGTCGCTTTCACGGTGCCAAACTCGGACACTTTTCCGATGTCGTTTCTTGATAAATCAACAAGCATCAAATGCTCGGCACGCTCCTTTTCATCGTTAAGCATCTCCACCTCCAAACGCTTATCTTCTTCTTCGTTAATGCCACGCCGTCTTGTACCTGCTATAGGGCAACTCTCCACTTTCCTACTTCCTTTGCCTGCTTGGGGCAATCCTGCGACTCGAACCAGCATCTCGGGACTTGCTCCCACTATCTTCCGTTCACCGAAATCGAGTAGATACATGTATGGTGACGGATTCACTTCGCTTAATATTTTGTAAAACTGGAAATGCCCTTCAGGTGCAAAATCGGCTTCCAGTCGCTGTGAAAGCACCACCTGAAATATGTCACCAGCACGAATGTATTCCTTCGCAACTCTCACACTTCGTTCATAATCCTCTTTTTCCATGTTTGACCGGAAATCGCCGACTATCGAAATCGGAGCAGAATTATCGGGTACTTCTGCCTCTTTCAGTAATTCCGCCACGTTCACACAATTTGCATCTGAATCCATGTCTTTGTTTGGAGTATCGCAAAATTCGTTAGATATAAGGAACGCTTTTTCCGCTCTATGATCTACAATAACATTCTTGTTCGTGAGCAGGAATTCGCAATCCGGTTGCCCCAATGTGTCCAATGTACTTTCATCCAAATCCAGAAAATATCGGATGAAATCGTACGAGAAGTAACCAACAAAACCACCGATAAAACGCACCATTTTTTGCATGTGCTCTATCTTTAACTCGTTAAGGTACGCTTTTATCAAACTTAGTGGATTTATATACTCACCCACTAGAGTGTCCATCGCTTCCCCAATTACAGCATCGTACGACTTTGTTTTCAAAATGCCGTCCTTCACGGCGAATTTAAACGCGGGATCAAAACCTATAATAGAATACCGCGCCATCTTATCAGCGCCTTCTCGTGACTCCAGTAAGTATGCCTCACCATCATCGCTTACCGCATCCTTCTTCAAAATATCATATAACAAGCAAGGGTTTACAAAGGGGATCTCCTCACAGGCCTGAATGACGAACATTATACATCATATATGGATTGTATTGTATATATAAATACTTTAGTGTATGAAACTGTGCTGCGCAATACAAATAATTTGATTTTACATCTCTTAAATTATATTTTGGTACTTTTGCACCTAAACTAATCTAAACTAAACATTAGTTTAATGTGGGGATAAGATAATTAAGATATTTGATGTAGCGGAGGAGAAAAGATGGAGGAAGAAGGCACAATAACAAAAATCGCAGGTCCGTTGGTTGTTGCGGATAATATGCGCGGATGCGAGATGTATGAAGTGGTAAAGATAGGGGACGAGGGATTGATGGGCGAAACGATAAGACTGGATAGAGCCCTAGCATATGTTCAGGTATATGAAGATACCACGGGTTTGAAGCCGGGTGAACCAGTGATAAGGACAAAAGCGCCCTTAACTGTCGAATTGGGACCCGGGATTTTAAAGAATTTTTATGATGGCGTACAGAGACCTTTAGAAGCGATAGGCAAGAAAGTGGGGGATTATATAAAACGGGGTGTGTATGTGGATGCTCTGGACCGGACAACGAAATGGGAGTTCACACCTACCGCGGAGGAAGGCAAACAGGTAGTGGGTGGTGATTTTTTAGGCGAGGTTCAAGAAACAAAAGTAATAACGCATAAAATCCTTGTCCCGCCCAAGCTAAGCGGTAAAATCTTAGAGCTAAAAGCGGGTAAATTCTCTGTTGATGACTGTATAGCAAGGCTACAAACAGATAGTGAAGATCAGGAATTGACGATGATGCAGAAATGGCCGGTGAGAAAGGGAAGACCATATAAAGATAAATTAGACCTCGAAGTGCCTTTGCTTACGGGGCAGCGCATTAATGACACCTTCTTCCCACTTGCGAAAGGCGGAACTGCTACTATCCCCGGTGGGTTCGGGACAGGAAAGACAGTAATGCAGCACCAGGTGGCGAGATGGGCAGATGCACAGGTTATTGTGTATATCGGTTGTGGCGAGCGAGGGAACGAGATGACAGAGGTTTTGGAGGATTTTCCTAAACTTATTGACCCTTACAGCGGTGAGAATTTGATGGAGCGATCTACGCTTATTGCAAACACATCTAATATGCCGGTTGCAGCACGAGAAGCATCTATTTATACCGGTATCACACTCGCTGAGTATTACCGTGATATGGGTTATGACACGGCGATACAGGCGGATTCAACATCAAGATGGGCGGAAGCACTGCGAGAGATTTCTGGCCGGTTGGAGGAGATGCCGGGCGAGGAAGGTTATCCGGCGTATTTAGCCACGAGATTATCAGATTTCTATGAACGTGCAGGTAGAGTAAAAGCGTTATGCTCGGATTCGGAAGAAAGAATAGGCTCTGTCTCTGTAGTGGGGGCGGTATCACCCCCAGGAGGCGATTTCTCAGAGCCCGTAACGCAGAATACATTGCGAGTAGCCGGTGTTTTCTGGGCTCTCGATTCCACTTTAGCGGATAGAAGGCATTTCCCGGCTATAAGCTGGCTCCGTAGCTATTCTCTTTACTTAGGTCATCTCACTGAATGGTTTAACAAACCTGCTACTCCTGACTTCACGGAACAGAGGGACGAGATGATGTCAATATTGCAGAAGGAGGCGGAGCTGCAAGAGATAGTCCAGCTTGTTGGCGCTGATGCACTTCCGGCACGTGAACGAGGCACCTTAGAAGTTGCTCGTATGATTCGCGAGGACTTCTTGCAACAGAACGCTTACCATGACGTGGACTCCTACTGCTCTTTGGAGAAGCAGTATCTGATGGCAAGAATCATTCTGCAATGGTATGACCTTGCAGGTGAAGTGATAGATTATGGTGTAAGTATAGGGAAGATAGAGAGTATGGTGATAAAAGATGTCATGGCGAGGATGAAGTATGTGCCAAGTGAAGAGTTTGAGAAGCAATATGATAAGATGGTGAAAGAGATGAAAGATGAATTCGATGCATTAAAGAGGAAGGAGGCGGAATCAGCATAATAAAATATAAAGGGGTGAAAAGAAATGGCGGTAGATATATCAGCACGTGAATATACAACAATAAGAGAGGCAGCAGGTCCTTTAATTGTGGTAGAAGGCGTAGAGGGTGTTGCGTATGGAGAGGTTGTAAAGATAGTTACACCGAGTGGCGAAGAGAAGATGGGGCAGGTGTTAGAAGCGAGAAAAGGACTCGCTGTGATTCAGGTCTTCGAGGGCACTTCGGGAATAGATACGGCAAAGACAAGGGTAAGGTTCACCGGCGATATAATGCGGGTAAGTGTTGCACAAGATATGGTGGGTCGCTTTTTTGATGGTCTTGGCAGACCCATTGATGGTGGACCTGAGGTGATACCAGAAGATAGACTTTCTATTACTGGCGAGGCGATAAACCCCACAGCGCGGGATTATCCTCGCGAATTCATTCAAACTGGCATTTCCACTATTGACGGGATGAACACGCTGGTAAGGGGGCAGAAGTTACCGATATTCTCCGGTGCTGGAATGCCGCACAATGCTCTTGCTGCACAAATAGCGAGACAGGCAAAGGTATTAGCCTCCGGGGAGCCGTTCTCCGTTGTGTTTGCTGCAATGGGCATCACCCATGAGGAAGCTTCATTCTTCATGCACGATTTCGAACGCACAGGCGCAATCGAGCGTATAGTAGCATTCCTCAATCTGGCAGATGATCCTGCTATCGAGCGAGTGATAACGCCGAGAATGGCATTGACAACTGCTGAGTTCCTCGCATACGAATATGATATGCATATCCTCGTTATTCTCACGGATATGACAAACTACTGTGAGGCGCTACGAGAAATAGCAGCGGCACGAGAAGAAGTACCTGGAAGAAGAGGATATCCCGGTTACATGTACACCGACCTCTCAATGAATTACGAGCGTGCAGGCAGAATAAAAGGGCGAAATGGTACGATCACACAAATACCCATACTGAGTATGCCGGATGATGACATAACGCATCCTATACCTGACCTTACGGGTTATATTACTGAGGGTCAGTTCGTGCTTTCACGAGATCTACATAGGAGGGGTATATTCCCACCGGTAGACGTTTTACCTTCACTTTCGAGATTGATGAACGAAGGTATAGGACCAGAAAGGACGAGGGAGGACCATTCGGGCGTATCCAATCAGCTTTATGCGGGTTATGCAGAGGGTCGGGACATGCGTGATTTGGTTGCGGTAGTAGGAGAGGAAGCGCTTACGAGTAGGGATAGGAAATATCTGGAATTTGCCGATGAATTTGAGAAGCGTTTTGTCACACAGGGCAAAAACGAGGATAGAAGTATAGAAGATACGTTAGACCTTGGTTGGGATTTGTTAGCGACGTTGCCAGAAGGAGAACTTAAACGGATTGACGAGCATATAATAAAAAAGTATCATCCAAGCCATAGAGGGGAATGAGATATATGGCACCGGAAAAAAATTTGATGACACTTACGCCTTCCGAGTCGAAGCGGCTGATTGCAAAGGGTGTAACGAATCTGGAAGAGGTGCAACGAGCGTTGAAGCATGGAACCATCATAATAACCTTGGGAACCACAAACGCTTATGTGGCCGATGAGATTTTGAATGCCTTGCCTGGCTCGGAAAGGGAAATAGATAGGCAGAGATACGCAGCAGGAGTCATAACTTCTGACGGTACTTGTGTAGTGCCAAAAGCGGATAGAGAAAAAGAGGTGCTTATAACTGACGGGAAAATAAGCGATGAAGGTATAGAAAAGGCTATTGAGACGTTATCGCCGGAAGACGTGTTTATAAAGGGTGCAAATGCGTTGGATGCTACCAGGACCGCAGGGATACTCCTGGCACATCCTGCCGCTGGCACGATTGGGGCCGCGCTTGGTATTGTCATGGCGAGGGGTGTGAATTTTATCATTCCTGTTGGTATTGAGAAAACAATACCATATCCTATCACAGAAGTTGCGAAACGAGTGGGTAAGGGGAGATTTTACAAATCGGTGGGTACGCCCGTGGGCTTGATGCCTGTGCATGGTAAGGTGATCACGGAGGTTGAGGCGCTGAAGATATTAGGTGCGGATACGGCATTTCCTATTGGTGCAGGCGGTGTGAATGGCGGTGAAGGCTCGGTCGTTATCTGTGCTGAAGGTAGTACGGCGAAGATGGACGAATTGATGGCGCTTATAACGCAAATAAAAGGGGAGACCCGTGTAACTGTAGTGGGCACTGATTGTGTGGCTTGAAGCGTATTTTTGGCACAATCTTTGTGACTATTGAATAAGTTGTAAAAGATTTGTTGCGGAAACATTTAAAATCGGTATTACGCATATGAAATGCCCGATACGGTATTTTTTCTCCAGATCCGTTATGTCCGCCATTGGGTATGAACACAAAAGGATATGTTTATATTGCTATAGGTCTAATTGAAATGAGTAACATGGCAGCAGAAGAATTGAAGTCGTGGATAGAGGTACACAAAGACGAGTTATTTGCGAACGATGCGGTAGGAACGGGCTGTTTTAGCTATCTGCCCGGTGAGGTCGTCTGGGCAGTCACAAAGCGGTGTAACCTGCGCTGCAAACACTGCTCGATTAGCGAAGAGGACCAGGAGGAGCTAACAACCGAAGAGGGATTTACCCTCATCGAAGATGCCGCCAAACTAGGACATGTTAAGTTCGCATTCACAGGTGGCGAGCCTTTGCTGCGCGATGACATCTATGACCTCATTGAATACGCATCGTCCTTTGACATGCAGGTGGTGATGGCAACAAATGGGACGTTAATATCCGATACAGTAGCAAAAAGGCTAAAGGACGCAGGTTTGGAGCGTGCTGCGATGAGCATTGATGCTATCGGAAACGCGCATGACGATTTTAGAGGCGTTGATGGCGCTTTTGAGGGCGTTATACGAGGTGTAAAGGCATGTAAAAACGCAGGGCTTGCAGCACAACTCTTCACGATGGTCACAAGGGACAATTACAATGAACTCACAAAGATAATCGCGCTTGCAGACGATCTAAACCTGTGGCGGATATATCTTATTTATTTGATCGCTGTGGGACGCGGTAAGAATATTTCAGAGGCTTGTTTAGCCACAGATGAGAATGAGGAGTTCTTTGACTTTGTAGCGAAAAAACAGACGGGCGCGAAGGTTTGGCTCAAACCGATATGTAATCCACAGTACTGGGCTTATATGAGAGATAAAGGTCTTGTGGAAGACGGAAATGGGTTTACCGGATGCACCGCAGGCATCACTCGTTTCCACATATTCCCTAATGGTGATGTAACGCCATGTGCATATTTACCGGTAAAGGCAGGAAATATAAGAGAACAGCGGTTTTTGGATATTGTAAGGGATTCTGAGATGTTTAAGGCTTTGAGAGCAAGAGCAGTGACAGGACACTGTGCTACTTGCACGCATAAGGCGATTTGTGGTGGATGCAGGTCAAGGGCGTATGCTACTTCTGGTGATTATTTGGCTGAGGACCCGGTGTGTTCTTTGTGGGATAGAAATAAGCTATAAATGATAGTTTTGTTATTCCGCTAGGAATGTATACAAAAGTTTTTATATGGTGAATAAATAAACCTAAATGAGGGAAATGAAAATGACGGCTTATGAAGAGACAGTTCTCAAAATCCGAGAATTGCCTGAACCTCTCATCAAAGAAGTGGATGATTTCATAGAGTTCCTGCAAATGAAACGGGATAATACGCGATGGCAATTATGGACACTCTTTAAAGAGGCTTTAGAAATCGCTGAATCAGACTTCGCCGATTATTTACCAAATCTAGAGAATTATGAAAATCGCCTGGCACAAGGAGAAATCAAATGGTAACTATTTCTCATGGCGACGTGGTTCTGTGTGACTTAAACCCCGTAATGGGCTCAGAACAGGCGGGGATGAGACCAGTTGTTGTCCTGCAAATTGACCGTGCCAATGCAGTCAGCCCATATACGATCATCGCACCGTTCACGACAAAGATTCAACATGCTCTTTTGCCGTCTCACGCGTTTGTTCCGGCAGGCGTTGGAGGCTTAAACAAAGATTCCGTAGTTCTTTGTGAGCAATTTCGGGTGATAGACAAAAGCAGAATCATCAGAGTCATCGGTCATTTAGACGGGTCCTACTTGGAGGATATAGCAATGGCTTTACGTATAATCTTAGATCTCTAAAATATAAAATGTCCAAATATAATATCAACTGGAACATCACGCGGGAATGTAATCTGAGCTGCAAACACTGCTACTATGACGCAGGTACGAGGTTAGAAGATGAACTCAGCACAGCGGAATCCTTTGCGCTCATTGACGACATAGTTAACACATTTGGTGATAACGTACGCGTGACCTTTGGTGGCGGCGAACCGTTGATGAGAAAGGACCTATTTGATATTATTACATATGGTAAAGGGCGCGGTTTGCACCTCGCACTTGCATCAAATGGTGTTTTACTCACTGAAGTAGTCGCCGCTAGGTTGAAGAACTCAGGTATAGAAGAAGTCATAATCCCTATTGATGGCACGCGAAAGACACATGACTACATAAGGGGAGAAGGCGTCTTTGAAAAGGCGGTAAAGGGTGCGAGGGCATGTAAAGAGGCGGGATTGGGTTTAGTGATCGATCCCTGTATCATGACGCAAAACGAAAGCGAGACCGCAAAGATTATTGACATAGCTGCGGATTTGGATGCAAAACAGTGCAGGTTTTTCCATTATGTCGCTCTGGGCAGGGGTAAGGGCATGCTGCCGGATAGTGAGCTTGAGAGAGATAAGTATACAGAAAACCTGATACAGCTTTATGAAGAGCAGAACAAGCGAAGGGGGCTTGAAATATGCACAACGCAAGCATCTCAGTACTGGGTGATATTGAAGAGGAAGGAAGCGGAAGGCCTTTTCGTCCCCGACTTCTTTTATCATGAGGTCCCGGGCTGCCGAGCGGCCATTGGTATGCTTTCTATCAAACCGAACGGCGATGTCGTGCCTTGCCCACTGTTAGATGTGAAAGCAGGGAATGTCCGAGAGATGAGTCTACGTGAGATACAGAACTCGGAAGTCTTTGTTAATCTGAAAAATCGTGCGGTGAAGGGCAAATGTGCAGCGTGCAAATATAAGGACCTCTGTGGCGGATGCCGTGTGAGGGCATATATCAGTTATGGCGATTATCTCGCAGAAGACCCTTTATGTACTGAGTTCTTCTTTGAAGAAGCGGAGCAGTAGAACTTAAATCATTAGAGGTCGTACGGGGAAACGTATTTTATCCAGAAAGTTTTATATACCTCGTTGTTCTATGTTAGTAATAGGGTGATATAAAGAATGCTAAAAAAAGAAGTGGGCGCGATATTTGCAGCGCTTTTGTTAGTTGCCACTCTGGGTGCGGGTGTAGCGAGTGCGGAAGGGGTGATAATCGGCGGAGAATATAACGACACAGGCGTGGACACAAGCAGCTTTATCTTTAGTGAGTTCTTCACAACTGATCTTTGGAACGGTAGTTTTTGGGACTATGTTGCAGAAGTAGAGGTAGAAGCGGTGAAAAATGCGACAGATGCTAGAGATATGAATGAGACGGCGGAAGCGGTGGAAAAGGCGAGAGATGCTAGAGCTATGAATGAGACGGCGGAAGAATCCGATCCTTTTTGGCTATCTGGGGATAAAACGTCTTGGCCTGCTGGATACTGGGAGGTTGACCCCTCTTACCAAACGCATTGGCCGGCTGGATACTGGGATGTTAATTGGACTATACTGCAGCCATAAGGGACTTAGAATAAGAAGAGATAACGTAAATTGCTGTAAAATTCGGCTTTTGCAGACGAAGCAGCCGTTTTTGGTACCCCGATAACGGGGTGCCATTTATTTCGACATGGGATGAGAGGGCTGTATCGGTACATGCAGGATTTCAACTTTGAATATTAACTCTTTTAGATTTTGTTTAGCTCCTTTTTATAACCACCCGATTACACAGATTTTCACGAGAAAAAGAATAGTAGTGACATAGTTTTAGTACACATTTAACTACTTTATACTATATTAATCCCAAGTTCTTGTGTTAATCTTGTGAAATCTCGTGGTTTTTTTAGTTAGCTATACAAATACAGAAGAGGATTGCGGATAATGGAATGAGCATCTTTACCGTCTTAGAATTCAAAGAGAAAATTGTAGCCAATAGGATACTTTTTAGACGTCCTTCTTTTTACAACTAACTGGGTGCAAAATGAGATCATGTTCGCGTTTTA
>CBDAFQ010000122.1:0-9184 GCA_965195275.1 uncultured ANME-1 euryarchaeote
ATCTGAGGATGGCGCTGAATATTACCAGTACATCGCTTCGGTCTTCGCCACATGGCGGTTACAGGCAAAAGATGTCTACGCGGAACTCAAAAAATTGCTCGTCAATGAGCTTTGTTTGAAGTGAGCTATACAAATACGAAAAGACCTATAAAAAGTCTATAGACACAGATTAACACTGATTAACGCAGATGAAAAATAAATAAATCGGTGTACTCTTGTGGTTAGCTAAACAATTACCATTTTACTTTTATTCGATCACTTCTATCAACTTTATAAGCACCTTTTCCAAATCTACCCTGCTTTTAGATGCATCTTCTATTATCTTTTTATAGTCCAACACTTCCTCCTCGATTATACCATGTGCATAATTGTCCACAGTGCTTATATCTGCGTATTTGAGCCCTAACTCCGTTGCAAGTGTAGCTTCTGAAGCCATGTTCATACCCACAACATCAGCATAGTTTCTCATGAAGTTTATCTCCGCTTTCGTCTCGAGTCTCGGGGCCACTGTCTGGAAATAAACACCCTGCTTAAAGATCTCCATGTCCAATTCGTTTGCCACTTCTATTATAGTACTCCGTAACCCATCATCCAAGCCCGGAGTAACATGCACGATCTCATCATCATACACAGTCGGTATATTGTACAGACAGATGTAGTCATGGGGGACAACTAATGATCGGGGTGTTATAGCACGCTTTAGACTACCAACAGAAGTAGCTCCTATTATCTTCTCTACGCCCAGCAGCTTAAATGACGCTAAATTCGCTCTATAATTTATCCGGTGCGGTGGGATATTTGTCGCTTTACCATGTCTTGGGATGAAGACAAGCTCGTCAGTAACGAGAAGATAAGTTCTGCCATACTTTGTCTCCACCTCCTTCTCTTTCGCACCTTCAAGTAGCATCGTGCCAAATAAACTTGTCCCGCCAATGACACCCAATTTCATTTTTTTAGATTGAAATTTAATTTGATTTACTGCCATAAATCTTCCCAATCCCTTTCGCCAAGAACCACCTCAAACTCCGTAGCAGAAATAACCGGCTTCTTAAAATGCATAAAATCCTCTGCTAACCGCGGACAGGCAGTATTCACAAATGCGTCCACCTTAAATCCCAGCAAATTAGCCTCTGTTATCTCTTCCATCGCGATTAAATATGCATCTAACCCTTTATGTACCGCTTTTCGCATCAAAGCAGTCGCTTCGTTAAGATTGAACTGACCGCATTTCTGCCCTATCAAAATCCCAACCGACTTGGCATCCAGTGCTCGCCCTATCGCGATATACCGCTTTTTCCTCTGTTCATCCGGCTCGTGTATATTTATTTGCATTGTGAAAGGATCAGCGGCTATTACTCGCTTACCCTCATATAACGCTAGTCCAATCGGATGAAAGCTGCCACTACCTAAAAATAAAATCTCGTCACAGGGGACCGTAGCGGAAGAGAAATCACAGCCCAGTACCTGCCCATCGTATTTCAGGTTCTTCGATTTCCCTATTACCGCTCTCTTTCCCGCATGGGCAAGCAATACCTTCGCTTCTTCCAATGCATGAACATGCTGCACAGTCGCGACTAATCCAACACAATCTCCTTTTAGTTCCGCTATGGCTTTCTCCAGCACTGACTTAATCCCCACATTGTTCCTGAGTTCTATGAAAAAAACTTTTCTTTCGTCTTTTTCTTTTAGTACAGGTTTTCTTTTTTTTAAAAAAAAAGTGTCACTATGCCCGAAATGGAAAAGTAGATCCACTATCCGCTCCAGCTTCTCGTCCACATCACAGGCACCGTAACATGAAGACCCGGATATTATCACTTCCGCTCCGGTATCTTTCGTAATCTCGGAAGCTATATCAATTACCACTGTCTTGAGACCTTCCGGGAGCTGCAGACCTACCCTTCTCGCGTCCCTAATCTTTATCAATTCCTTTATCTTGTCTAATTCGAAGTCGTATGAATTCGTGCCCATACTCATTACTTCGTTTCTTATGCATAAAATAAATTCGTATTTGAAGCTAAACAAATATATCAAAGATAATAATACATGATCTGCCCATTATACATAAAATACACATGAACCCGGATGAAGAGAGGGCGAGGCAATCGTATCTTTTCAAGAAAGCGTGGGCTGATCTGGGCAGTTTAACGCCCGAGGAGTACGTGGAATTTATCAATATTGATCCGGCAGAGCTGGGCCTATTGGCACTAACGTATACGGATGAGCCAGTTGACGAGACCTTAAATAGACTGTTAAAAGGTGAGTGGGGTAAGAAGAAATAACGCTATTAAACTAATGCGAGCCGCTCGTACAGAAGGAAATTTTATCGTGAACTATATATATATCACTCCTTGGGTCTCCCCCTTCGCTCTTTTATACTCAAATAATTCCGGTTGTATTCTTCAAGCAGACCTTCATCAGCAAAACTGAAATACACGTTATCGCCTATGATAATATGGTCAAGGACAGTAATTTGCACGAGATTGCATGCATATACAAGATCCTCCGTTATCTCCCGGTCGCTCCCCGAAGGTGTGGGATCGCCGGAAGGATGGTTATGCACAAAAATAAGCGAAGCTGCATTCTTATTGACTGCACTCTTCACTATCTCGCGCGGGTATACCGAACTTGCATTTAACGTCCCTTCAAAGAGATTCGCATCGTCAATTGTATGATTCGCACTATCTAAGAAGATAACCTTGAATATCTCGATCTTCAAATCACGCATCGTTAGATACAGGTAATCAAATACCTCTTTCGAGTTCCTCACTTTACTCACCGATTTCATACTCTCTTTCAGATATTCTTCCGCCAATGCCTGAACAGCTTTTATCTGTGCTACTTTCGCCGCACCTACACCTTCTATATCCATGAGTTCCGTTTTATCCGCTTCAAATATGCCTTTCACACCACCGAATTGCGTGAGGAGGTCATTTGCTATTACGATCGCGCTTTTTCCCGGTATACCAGAACGCAGAAAGATAGCTAATAGTTCGGATGTGGTGAGTTTAGAAGATCCGTATGTGAGCAGTTTCTCCCGTGGGCGCTCTTCCTTCCTCAATCGCTTTAATTGGTGTGTCGGGCGCAAAGAAGTAATCCATTCTTTCTTATATGCCGCCATAGCAGAGGGTATCCACTGAAAAATCCCTTTTCCCTGTTCAACAATTGAACCCTCCTTAAGTAGTAGATTTATTATCTTACCAATTAAGCCTTTACTCTCGCCACAGGCCCAGATGTCCGGTTTCGAGAATGATTCGGTTTTTACGAGTTTTTGGACTATCCGCTCATATCTCTGTAGTCGTTCAACGTCCTTTATCGTATCGGGGCTAATTTCCATTCTACTCAAAATACTCAATTAAGTATATCATATTACTTCCATTATGATAATCCTGAATAGATGTCGTCCGTTATATTAGGTCGACCTTCGTGCAGCTTTAGCGCCCGATCAGATTTTTGAACTATTACACGGTGGGATTACGCATGCGCAATCTCCAGTGTGTACTCTGACAAGCTCTATATGTCCCTTACTGCGGCAATATAGACGTCCTCGACAGTTAGGGGCTCGAAAAAAAGTTTGTCTGAAGTGTCGTAACCAGAGAATACCTTTTCTGGGTTGCAATTGACCATTACCTTGCGCTTGGGTGAGACAGTAACCAAATCTTATAGCTCTCTGATTTTGATATGGTACTTACTGTGCAAGCTTGTCTTATTTGTAGATAAAGAAAAGGATAGGATAGGATACAAATACGACCTATTATTTTCAATGTATCTTATCTTATCTTATTCTTGTTCTTCTATATCTTAGAGATTATCATCCGGCAAATAAAGCTATGACCGCAGATAGACATAACACCGCTGTATTCATTGTCATCACAATAACTCTGCTTTCTACGGGGGCAGCAGCGATGATCTATGAAGTCGTGCTCTTAAGGGAATTTACATTACTTCTCGGCTCTTCTTTTTATTCCGGCTCGATCGTTTTAGCTTCGATAATGGGCGGTCTCGCTATTGGAAGCCTCACCATCGGTAAACTCTCGGATAGAACGAAGAATCAATTCCTTCTGCTATTCGTATTAGAAATGCTCATTGCCCTTATTGCTCTTATTATCGTACCCGCCACGAGGCGACTTGCACTTTACGATACGTGGACGCTAACAGACGGAATAATATACGCATTTGAATTTATCAAGCTCACACCCACATCATGGCATATCCTGCTATTTTATAGTTCGTGCATTTTGCTCATCCCGGCTGTGTTGATGGGTGGAGAACTCCCAGTAGCCATAAACATATTATCAAAGACAAAAACAGGAAGAATCGGTGAAGTATCCGGCTATTCATATTTCGTTGATACCCTGGGCGGAATAATCGGGGCGATTTCTGCCGGGCTCATATTGATCCCGCTATTCGGCGCTATAACGACAGTTCACACCGGTGGAATCTTGAATACCCTAGGTGCCGTGAGTGTAGCACTGTTCATGATCTTCTTTCGGCGTTCTGAAATCACCGCAACGACACAAACCGAACGCCCACGAATTAATCGGGTGATTCTTGCCGCAATTATAATCACACTCATTTTTTTTCTCTCGCTCTTTGCCATGGGCTACTACAAGGCAGAGCAGTTGGAATATACAACAGTAGGTGATTTGTATCGTGGACAGGTCGTCCTTGAGCGAACACAGAGCAGATACCAGTCTATAACAGTAATAGACCATGATGTTCTTGGACGTGTTCTGTTCCTAGATGGCAGAGTGCAGATTTCAGAGAGTGATGACGAGCCATACTCAGAGGCGCTGGTATTGCCTGCCGCAGTCACTTTACTGAATAACGCAGCACATAAACTTGATGTTCTCATCATTGGCGGTGGAGACCTCGGCGTCTTAGAGGTATTAACTAGGTTCCCGGATGATAAAATAGGGAACATAACACTTGTGGATTTAGACCCGGAAGTAATAGAAATCGCTAAGCAATATCTGGTAAGCATACATAATGATTCATGGCAAGACCATAGATATAAGTATGTGGCGATGGACGGGCGAAAATATATAGGTGAAGCGCTAAGGGACAGTAAAAAGTACGACCTCGTTATTCTAGACCTCCCAGACCCTAATAATGATCTCCTCGCAACTTTCTATTCGCTGGAGCTCTATAATGACGTTTATTCTTTGCTGGATGAAAAGGGTATAATGGCAACGCAAGCAACGCAGGCAGATTGGGCATTGGACGCTGATGGATACGTGGTAATTGCAAACACATTGCGACAGTCACGATTTCCGATTGTTCGGCTCTACACGCAATATATCCCCAGTTTCGGTCAATGGGGATTTGCAATTGCATCCAAACATTATGATCCACTGCAACTAACTGAAACAGAGATTGCGGCTGTTATCACGGATATTGAAACAAACACATACAGTGAAGAGACGCATTTTTCGCTCTTCGCGCTACCTCCTTGGCTTCTAAAAGATATTGAGAATGCACATCTTATAAATACTATTGATAAACCTGTGATAATTAGGGAGTATTAAGATGCTACTACTACGGCTGATAAACAGGATAAGAGCTTTAAGGCGACACGTAGATAAATTCAGGATTCTAGTCCTACTACTTGGTGTGCTCATATTCGGCTCCATAGCGTTTTACTATTTTGAAAGAGGTAGTATTGAGGAATTAAACCTGGGTGATGCTCTTTATTGGGTGCTCGTGACGATTACGACAGTGGGCTATGGCGATATTAGACCAACAACATTGGGTGGCCGGATCATATTTGTGCTGGTTGCATTAGGTGGTATAGGTACTATTGCGTATGTACTCGAACAACTCGTATCTTTTTCTACTAAGAATCAAATAAAGGTATTATTTGGGTCTGGCGCGGTGAAGATGAAGCGACATACGATTATTGTGGGCTGGAATGCCAAAGCAGAAGAGGCGATAAAAGAGCTAAGGCATGCAGATGAGGAGTTCTTAGTGGTGGGTAGTGAATTGGATCATGCCGCGCTGAATGCAGAAGAGATACACCATATTAGTGGCGATCCGACAAAGAGTGAGACTCTGAATAGATGCAATATAAAAGAAGCGAAGACGCTGATGCTTTCTCTGGATGACGATTCTGAGACGATAATGGTTGCGCTCGCATCCCGGAAACAGAATCCTACTATAAATATCATTGCGACATGCGAGGCGCAGGAACACGTGGATATGATGCGTGGGGCTGGAATAAACCATATAATATCTTATGCCGAGCTAAGTGGCCGCTTACTTGCTCATGCGGTTACAGAGCCAGTGGTCGTGGATTTCATTGTGGATGCTACGACATCTGTTGAAGGATTTGACCTGAAACAGATAAAAGTGGAGGCGAAGATGAAGTTGTCTGATATGTCGCTGAGTGAGGATGAAAGGGTGATTGCGTTATACAAAAATGGTAGATTTATCCTTGATTTCGCGGCGGATGCGATGCTAGAGGAAGGTGAATATTTGGTGATAATAGCAGCTACATCCTAAAACTTGCCGTGTTCGTTTAGGTCTTCGAATTTCTTGGAAAAGCGAGTAAAAGTTTATCTTTACAAAAGCTCATAATACTCATTTGGTGTAGAAAATGTTGGACTCGGACAATCCCCTAGTGAAGGAATATTTTCGGAAGATGGTAGGGGATGAGGGCCTGGAGATAATGGCGAATGTTCCGGATGGTGAAATAACAGACGAGGAAATTGCAAAGCTGAGCGACACCAAGCTCACTGCGGTGAGAAAGGTTCTGTACCGGTTATATGAGAACCGAATAGCGGAATACCGGACAGAACGCGATGATAATAGCGGCTGGATCACCTATCTCTGGTGGTTTAATCAGGACAATGTTACGAAGATAATGGAAGAAGAAGCGGAAGTAGAGTTGGCGGAATTATCTAATAAATTGGAATATGAGCGTGGCGGCGTATTTTATCAGTGTAAATGTCTGCGTGTTTTGTTTGAAGATGCAGTAGAGAAGGACTTCTGGTGTGATGAATGTAACGCGAATTTCGAATTCTCTGATAACAGTGATTTGATAAAAAAGTTAGAGGCGGATATAGCTAAGATCGAGAAGTGGAAGAAGAAGATAAGAGGCTAATAAGAGACGAGTGCATAACGTTATTGCGTGATGTTGGATGTAAGGCGAGGGTTATCGAACATTGTGTTGCCGTTTCCGAACTCGCATTGGAGTTAGCGCGTCGTTATTATTATGGTCGTGTAGACGAAAAGTTAATTTTTAGGGGGGCTTTGCTCCATGATATTGGTAGGAGTCGCACACATGGTATAGACCATGGTTTTGTAGGTGGAGAAGTAGCGAAAGCGTTAAAGCTGGATGGGCGAGTGGTAAGAATAATACAGCGGCATGTGGGCGCGGGAATAACAGCAGAAGAAGCAAAAGAACAGGGGCTGCCCCAGGATGTAGATTTCATGCCAAGAACAATGGAAGAGAAGATAGTTACGCATGCGGATAACCTGATAGACGGGGTAAGGCGAACGAACATAGAACACGAAATAGCACATTTGAAGGCTAAATTAGGCCTAAATCATCCTTCTATAATGCGGATGGTCACGCTACATAAGGAAGTAACTGGGCTAAGCGTGCATGTATAGGTTAAATAGTAAAATATAAAAACCGCCTACTGCATTCAGCCCACTAACTACCTACTCAATGCACTTTCTCTTTGCTTATCTTTCAGTTCCATCTTTGTTATCATAACATTCGAGGGATGCATTGGTCGAGGCACTTCGGATAAATCTGACCTTGAAATAACAACGCCTTCCACCGTTATCTTCTCCCGCTTTAGGTCTACTGTTCTCACTTTGCCTTCTTTACCTCTGCTATCGCCCCGCATTACCACCACCGTATCGCCTTTCCTCAGCGGGAAACTCCTTTTCCCATATTTACCGCGCAGATCCATGGAAAGAGCTGCACTCATGTACTTATGCCGTATATGCAAAGGTGCATTATACCTTGCTTTCCTTTGTTTTCTCGGTTGCTTAGACATCTTAGCTTTCATTTTCATCATTCATCCTTGACTATCTTCTACTCTACAATTCTTATTAACCTTACCAAATAAAAAGGATTTGTTATGTCTACTATGCTCGAATACGATGTTGTTGTGGTAGGTGGTGGGCCTGCGGGCTGTATGGCAGCGAAATATGCAGCAAAGGCGGGGGCTTCTACACTTATTATTGAGGCGGATACGGAAATAGGTAAGCCCGTTCAATGTGCAGGGCTTATAAGTAAAAGAGCAATAGACGAGAGCGAAACAAAGGATAACTCTTTCATAAACAGCGAAATAAAAGGCGCTATTGTTCGTTCGCAGTCCCAGGAATTAATGCTTGAATCGCCGGATAAGTGCGCTTTTGCTATTAGGCGCGATATTTTTGATAATGTATTGGCACAAGAGGCGCAGAAAGAAGGTGCTGAGATTATTTTGAGGCGCAGGGTTAAAAGTGTGACTAAGGGGCCAGGAGAGAAAAAGCTACGGATAAGCACGGCGAACGGTAAAGAAGAAATAAGTGCAAGAGTAGTTATTGGCGCCGATGGTGTGAAGAGCAAAGTGGCTAAAATGGCCGGGCTTCGTGTCGCAAGAAGCTTCCTGAACTGCGTGCAGGTAGAAGGGGTATATGAAACAGAAGATGCTTTTGCAGATTTTGCAGAGATCTTCGTGGGTAACACTATTGCCCCGGGCTTTTTCGCTTGGGCTATTCCGCTTGGAGCGAAAAACATCGCTCGTATTGGGCTATGCATAGACAAGCGGTTTTCCGCACAGTCAAATCCTTTGCTTTACTTAAAAAGGAATTTGGCTGAGCACCCTATCATAGCGAAGCGATACAAAGGTGCCCGTTCAAAACTTACCGCGGGGACTATCCCTATAGGAGTCCGAAAGCGAGGGCGAACTGTACGGGTGGATAAAGGGATATTATTGGTTGGGGATGCCGCGGCTCAGGTCAAGCCAGTCACTGGCGGCGGCTTGTATTACGGTATGAAATGTGGTAAGATGGCGGGAGAGATAGCGGCAAAAGCGTCCTTGACAGGGGATCTGAAGATGCTGACTGCGTATGAAAGACGATGGCGAAAGGAAATAGGCAGGGAAATTGCGTTTGGGGTGAAGGTTCACCGGTTAAGGTGTATACTTAGTGATAATGACTTCGATACGATTTTCCAGACGTTGTCACA
>CBDAFQ010000123.1:0-4297 GCA_965195275.1 uncultured ANME-1 euryarchaeote
AAAGATCCAAGAAGCCAGAAACGAGGAGTATATTGGAACGAGTACCAGCACCTATCAGAATGGTGAACCAGGTAAAACTTACAATCCCTGTGATGAGATTATAGTGACTTATTTCAAAAATGGAAATGAGAGTATAGAAACGTATATAAAATCTTTCATTATCCGCATATAAGAAAAAAACCGGCCCAAAAACAAGATAGAAAGTCGCGGAATACACAGAGGCATTTAAAAGTTACCGAAAGAAGAATCTTTCGGGAAGTGAGATAAGCTACATACTGAAAGAAACGAGCGGTGTGGGAGTATTACCAGCCACAATCGGTAGATTTTTGAAAGAAGCGGCTAGCAGAAGTCGCTCATGCTGTCCTTAGAAACCTCCATTATTCCCATTGCATCTTTGTTAATTTCATGATTGATATTACGCCGTTTTGCGATTGCGCGGAATTTGCGCCCGAATATATAAGTCCGGACATAGGCGTTTTAGCCTCTAATGATATTGTCGCCGTAGACCTGGCAACTATAGAGCTGATAGTTAACCAAAAATTCCAGGGTGACCCGACTGTTCAGGTGCGAGAAGCGCACAGGATGGGCTTGGGCGAGCGGGAATATGAGATTGTTAATGTGAGTTTATAATCATTCCTGATATTTACATAGCCAATGTGAAAAACCACGAGATTTTACAAGATTAACACAACACTTTTTCTTTTTTATAAAAAGAAAACCTGTGCTAAAAGAAAAACACAAATGTTCTTTTGGTAAAGCTTTTCTTTTTAAGAAAAGGTTTGTGGAAATCCGTGTAATCGTGTGGTTATCTAAACAATTACAATTCCGGAAATATACCCAATCCACTTTCGCTTTGCTGTAGAAGAGCAAAGCTAAAAAGAGCTTTTTGATTTTTTCTCGTTGCCCTTTTTATTTACTATTCGACCGTAACTTTTTCCTTCTTCTCGCCACTAACTTCCAGGTCAGCCTTATACTTCTCCAGAAGCTCTACTTCCTTATCGACAATCTTGCTTATCGCTTTTAATGCTGTTACCCGAGCGTCTATAAGATCTGATGCGAGCTTCGATGGTTTTGGGATATAGTCCTCAACGGATTCAGCTATGTTTCCAACTACATCTACCGCCACCTTCAGTGGTACAAGAGACGTCCCAACAAGAACCTTCATCGCCTTGACCCATTCTTCTTCCCCTTCTGTCATTTTTCCTTCTTCCATCGTTCATCAATGAAATATATGTGCAGCTCACCATTTAAAAGTTTCGCTTTCTCCAGTGTCATCATCTGTGCGATAGCTGGAAGTGGGATAAAATTCCTAACTTCGCCTATATCAGTCGAAATAACTACTGACAAGTCTTCACCCATCCTCTCCACCTCGCATACGTCTTTGCTTGCGAATGCGATAGGAACTACCACCTCTATACCTTGCTCTAACTCTATTACTCTTATCGCTTTGCCCTCAAAGTAGACCTGAGAGGGATCTTCATCACCAAATAACTCGTCCCCGAGCTCAGCTAAGAGTTTTAAGCCCTTTACTTCGGTCGGAAATCGCCTGATCTTTTTTAGCGGTAGTGGATGGAACGCCGTTTCTGCTTCTGCCATATATTTGTCCTGCTCTGTCTTCCACTCCTTAAAATACGAGTCACTTACACCTTCTGGAATCACCTTGTTCATTATCGCGAGGTCAACGTTTATGTCATACAGATTAGAAAGGAGGTGCGTTCTTCTCAAGTTCTCTATGCTGAATGCATTTGGATTCGCAATCAACCTTAAACTGGTGACTTTTCGGTCTATTACTATGTCCTTAAGCCGTCCAAGAATCTCCATTAACTTTATATCCTCATTGATAACCTCTTTGCTCGGTGTTGGAACGCCAACTATCGGCTCAACGATTTTAGCGATACTAGCAAAAGGCGCTATCCATTTAATGAACTTCGCAGCACTGGAGCCGAGAAGAGTAGGCAGGTAAATGTTTTTAAGTGCATCGCCCGATGGCACGGTGTCAAGCACGATCACGTCATAGTTATTCGACTCCACGAACTCAACCACCTTAAGCAGAGAGACGAACTCAGTCATGTTAGGTAATGCAGCTATTTCGTATGCCAGCACCTCATCCAGTCCTTTGGACTTGAATATAGAGACGAGATATTCCTGTATAACGCCATATTTCTCTCTGACTTCTCTTATTGGATCTACCTGTATAGCCCATAGCTTTTCAACTATTTTGGTTGGTGTATGGTGAACCGGCGTTTCAACAGCATCTGAGATTGTATGCGCAGGATCTGACGAAATAACCATAGTCTCGTAACCTGCTTCCGCTAATTTTAAGGCACTTGCACAGGAAATTACCGATTTGCCTGAGCCACCTTTACCTGTATAAAAAATCACTCTCATTTTCCGCTTCTCCTATTATGTGTTTAATATACCTAAGTTATTGATTAATTACTTAATTGAATTAAAAAATATAAGTCTCGAATCGTATTTGACTTTTAGGGGATTAATAATATATACATATTATACATACATATACATCATAGATATATCATCATGGCCGAGACGGAAAGCGAGATGACAGCGGCGGTGAATGCTGTTGCAAAACGGGCGAACCTAACAAAGCATATGAGTGTGGTTGCCGTTAAGAAAGCACAGGAAGTGGTAAAAGGCGTTCTCGATGCACTCAAATAAGGTTTTAGGGCGAACAAAAAATGGGATTTACAATAGGCAAAAAGAAAGTTAGTCCATTAACACGCAAATTTAAGCATTTGCAGCGTTATATCGAGATTATAAATACCTTATCCAAGTATGGTTGGGGTAGTCAACTAATAGCGAGGGCGGATTTACATTCGCTTTTCGGTGACCGCTTCAAATTCGGTAAAGAGGTTGCGGAGATATCGAAGCTTTCTGAGGGTGAACGAATCAGAAGAGCTATTGAGGAGCTTGGACCGACATTTGTCAAATTCGGGCAGATGTTGAGCACCAGGCCCGATATAGTACCACTGGAACTTATAGAGGAGCTAGAGAAACTGCAAGATGAGGTGCCTACATTCCCTACGGAAGATGCAAAGCGACTAATAGAGAAGGAATTGGGCGGTTCCATTGACAGTCTCTTCAAAGAATTTCCGGATTCGCCATTCGCCGCAGCCTCTATGGCGCAGGTCTATAAGGCTGTTCTGCCCGAAGGCGAAGAAGTCGCAATCAAGGTTCAACGTCCGGGTATTGCCGAGGTAATAGAGGTAGACCTGGTGATAATGCATGACTATGCCAAGCGACTTAAGAAGAAGCAGAAGGCTGAGATGGGTATAGACCCGGAGACAATGGTATCGGAATTTGCACGTGCAATCAGAAAGGAACTGAACTTCAAAATAGAATCCGGAAATATAACGCATTTTGATTCCGATTACCAGGATGACCCGACTATACACGTACTAAAAGCCTATAAGAAGTACACCACCGAGAAAATCTTGACGATGGAGCTCATTGGCGGGGTCAAAATCACGGATAGTATAATACCAGAAGTGCAAGAGCAGTTTAGA
Source organism: uncultured ANME-1 euryarchaeote (assembly GCA_965195275.1). GTDB lineage: Archaea > Halobacteriota > Syntropharchaeia > Alkanophagales > Methanospirareceae > Methanophaga. Next base: position 3,528 of record CBDAFQ010000123.1, read on the forward strand.
ATAGACCCAACGCTAGTGGCTTCTCGGGCTTTAGAGCTTGTGCTCAAACAAATTTTTGAACATGGGTACTTTCACGCAGACCCACACCCGGGAAACATCAGAGTTCTGGAAGACAGTATCATTTGTTTCCTTGACTTTGGTATGATGGGTACGCTGTCGGCACGGCTTCGAGAACAGTTAGCAGATATTCTTATTGGCGTTGTATCGAAAGATGAACGAAAACTTACGCGGACTATTATATCCTTAGGCCAAGGTGGCCAGAGCGTGAATGATGATGAGTTAGAATCGGACATCGCCGAACTGATAAAAACGTATGCCTTTGGTGCTACCTTAGAAGATTTCGATTTAGGTGCTTTTCTTGGTGAGATTTCGGATCTGATTACTGCCTATGACCTGAAAGGACCACGTGACTTCTACTTACTCGGAAAAGCATTGTCGTCCATACAAGGTGTGTGTGCGGAAGTGGACCCGGACCTTAATCTGATGGAACATGCCAAACCGTACGCAGAGCAGTTGGCTATGGAGCGTTTGGATCCAAAAAGGGCAATCAAAGAAATATCTAGTTCGGCTCTGGAAACAAGCAAGCTAATGCTTGAGCTGCCATACACGTTGAATGATCTACTGACACAGGTGAAACGAGGTGAGGGAAAGGTTAAGTTTGAGATCTTTGGTCTTGAACCTTTGATTGATACTCTCGAAAAGATTGCCGATCGACTATCATTTGCACTTATTATGGCTGCTTTCCTGGTCGCTTCTGCTCTTATTTCTAT
>CBDAFQ010000124.1:0-1618 GCA_965195275.1 uncultured ANME-1 euryarchaeote
GCTTCAATTCTCTCTTTTTCTTTGTCATCCATAATGCATCACAATGGATGCGTAAATGGATATGTTATCAAAAGACTTTCCGATGTATTGACCCTTTATTTGTCAAATAAAACACTTACCTATGTATTGAGCCTTTCCAGCTATGTAAATATCCGGAATGTTTATATACTCACTTTAACAACTTCATATTCCCGCTCGTCCAAGCCCATCCTGTGCGCTTCTCGCACCTGAACAGTCGGGTCACCGTGGAATTTTTGGTTACCTATCAGCTCTATAGTTGCCAGGTCTACGGCGACAATATCATTAGAGGCTAAAACGCCTATGTCCGGACTTACATATTCGGGCGCAAATTCCGCGCAATCGCAAAACGGCGTAATATCAATCATGAAATTAACAAAGATGCAATTGGTATAGGGCAGGTTTCTGAGTACCGCATGAGCGACTTCTGGTAGCCGCTTCTTTCAAAAATCTACCGATTGTGGCTGGTAATACTCCCACACCGCTCGTTTCTTTCAGTATGTAGCTTATCTCACTTCCCGAAAGGAATTAGGAGTGATGTCTAATATCTTCGCCCCTTCATCCCCCTCTATTTCCGTTAGACCATAGTGTAAGAGTGTGAGCGTTTCTTCATCCATGTCCAGCGCCTCCGTGCATTACGCAACTATGATTGTAATAATAGGCTTATATTAGACAAACAAAAAGCTTATTTTTTTTCCTCTAAAATTGGTTTAAAGCACCATTTTATTTCTTTCTTTTGTAGAGGGGCATGGAGTGACTCTAGACAAATATCTAGAATATTTGGCATAGATATTGAAATACACGCCCATTTGCGTAAGCTGAAAATAAATATAAAATCCCGTTAGATAGAGACAGAAGTCAAACTTATGGAACCCGACGTATCAGAAAGAAATATATTATTACATGATGTGAAAGACCTTGGTTATTCCTTGAGTCCGTTTATAAAGGATCTTCCAAAACTACGAAAAGGATATCGCAAATCTAGAACTGGTCCCGAAATACATATTGCTGATGAAAAAAGGATGGGCATTCTGGAAGATTTTATACACTTTTCTATACTCTCATTTCCATTTTTGAAATAAGTCACTATAATCTCATCACAGGGATTGTAAGTTTTACCTGGTTCACCATTCTGATAGGTGCTGGTACTCGTTCCAATATACTCCTCGTTTCTGGCTTCTTGGATCTTTGAGCCATTGCCAAGGAAGTCCCCATTCGGTGTAGAAAGAGATTGCATTATCCCCTGATCTTTTATCGTAATTCATCAAGTTAAGGTATCTATCATTTAATAGTAAAAAAGATTTGAATCATGTGTCAATTACAATATCAGTTACAACTAAAAGAATATGAACAAAGAAACAAATAATCGAGAGAACGTATCTCCCGGAAAGGTATTTACGGAATCAGAGCGTAGAAGTGTTTTTTGGTTGGTCCTTGTGCTTATACCCCTCAGTTGGGCATCAATAAAGATAGTTCTACCTGCGTTACCCGAATTGGGAAACATATTTCATAGCACGGCGGGCGTGAAATTATCGGTCTCTCTCTACTTGATGTTCTTTGCCTGCTCGCAACCGGTGTGGGGCGGGATCGTCCAGAAAAC
>CBDAFQ010000125.1:0-30571 GCA_965195275.1 uncultured ANME-1 euryarchaeote
ATTGTTGGCGTCTTTGTTTCGACATCCATGAACCGATCGAGGTGTCCTCGTCCAATTTGTCCCTCGTCGGAGACCACCCGAACCACGTAATCGGCGTATTCCTTTACTAAATCCGCATTTAGGTTGTTCAATGCCATCCGCATCTGTTCTGCATGGTCCTGATCCACACAAAAGACTATCGTTTTCCCGTATCTATCAGAGCCCTTCAAGTGTGCCGTTAGATGTTTGGCATATGCTTCGGTCCGTTTCATCAATGAAACACTCCGTTCAAAATCACTGGTATCATAGTGCCCGTCAGGAACCTCGCGACCGTATTTGTCAACTTGTCCTTTATATGGCCTCCAGCCCATGGCGTCCACGGAAGACACAACCCGGTGAACCCGGTATGGTGCAAGGAACCCGTCTTCTATGCCCTGCTTCAGGCTATAGGTGTAGATGGGATTGCCAAAGTATTTGTAGGTATCCCGATTATCATCTCGCAGCGGTGTTGCGGTCATTCCGATCTGAACAGCAGGCCTAAAATATTCGAGGATTTCTCGCCAGTTGCTATCTTCTCGTGCACTCCCGCGATGGCATTCATCAACGATTATCAGGTCAAAGAACTCAGATGGATATTCGCTATACAAGCCAGGTCGTTTTTCATCCTTAGCAATAGCCTGATAAGTGGAGAAGTAGATTTCTCTGCTTTTGACTACTTTTCCTGTTATTTTCCATCTTGCATCACCAAAAACCGAGAAAGTCTTATCTTTTGGATCATCTATAAGGACGGATCTATCTGCTAAATAGAGGACCTTTGGCTTTCTATATTCGCCTGTTCGATTCCATCGTGTATTCCATAATTTCCAGATTACCTGGAATGCGATGTATGTTTTACCTGTGCCGGTAGCTAATGTAAGAAGAATCCTTCTTTTACCTTCAAGGACTGCCTGAACCGCACGGTTAATCGCTATTTCCTGGTAATATCTCGCTTTCTTCCCGGCAAGCGCGTAATATGGTCCCAATAGTTTAGCTTCTATTTCCGATCGTATCCCTTCAGATTCCTTTAAACGACCCCATAGATCTTCGGGCGAAGGCAGCTTGGCAAGTTCTCGCTCCAATCCCGTGATATAGTCATGTTCAATTATGCCATGACCATTTGTTGAGTATGCGAATTTAAGACCGAGGATCTCAGCATATTCTTTTGCCTGTTGTAGTCCATCACCGTGTTTTTTATATGCCGCTTTTGCCTCTATAACAGCAATGGGGAAGTTCCTTGAGATCCGGAGTATGTAATCGGCTCTTTTATGTTTCCCCCTTTGTACTCTATCGCCTATTACAATAATCTTTCCGTCCGTAAATGTCTTTTGTTCGTTGATTTGGTCATCGGACCAACCAGCACCATATAATTGTGGTAATACGTATTTGCGACATGTATCGGCTTCTGTTATCATTTTTAATCCTTGTAGCTTATACCTATCTCTTCTGCTTTTATAAAACTTTTGGCCGATAATCTTTTATTACACTATTTATTTCAACTACGAATCCAGAAATAGAATCAGTAGCAATGCGGGTGATAGCGCCATGTATCTGAGTTTGGATTTCCAAAAAGAGACTGAGATTGCACTGAAGACCAGGAGCGCTATGCCCAGAATACTCGTTCTATGATAAGCTCTCGCCAAGGAATATTGATGAGAAAAGGAGTACGAAAAGAGGCGAAGTCATGGTTGATGAACAGGAGAAGAAGAAAATGTGACGTATGTTTTTATGTATGAAAAAAAAAAGATGTTTAGAGTGCAAATAGGTGCGCAATCATGAAATTTATAAAATGGTTTGATGAGGTCGGAGCAGGTGATGTAGCCCTAGTTGGAGGTAAGAATGCATCCCTAGGCGAAATGATAAGAAATCTGCGAGAAAAAGATGTAAACGTACCCTTTGGATTCGCTATCACTGCAGAGGCATATAGACATGTAATCGAAGAAGCGGGGATACGAGAGGAGATCAGGGATACGCTGTCGGATTTGGACACGCACGATATGAATAATTTATCTATAAGGGGCAGTAAGCTAAGAGCGCTAATAAATGATGCTGGTTGTCCTGCAGACTTAGAGGAAGAGATAAGGCTTGCTTATAGAGAAATGGAGAAACGATATGGTGCGGGGGTTGACGTAGCGGTGAGGAGCAGTGCAACTGCGGAGGATCTGCCTACCGCTTCCTTTGCGGGACAGCAAGAGACGTATCTAAACGTAATGGGTGAAGAGAAATTGCTCAAAAAGGTTATGGAATGCTTCGCGTCATTATTTACTAATAGGGCAATATCATACCGCGTGGATAAAGGATTTGACCATCTCGGTGTCTATCTATCCGTTGGCGTGCAGAAGATGGCTCGCTCGGATTTAGCAAGTTCAGGCGTTATGTTCACCATAGATACCGAATCAGGTTTCAAGGACGCGGTTTTCATAACTGGTGCATACGGGTTGGGCGAGAACGTAGTACAGGGCACTATAAATCCCGACCAGTTTTATGTATTCAAGCCGACACTAAAGGAAGGATTTAGACCGATAGTGGAGAAGAAATTGGGTGCGAAGAGAAAGAAACTGGTTTATAAAGATAAAGGAACCGGGACGAAACAGCAGAATGTAACTAAAGAAGAGCGAAACAGATTCATGCTGAGTGACGATGAAGTGCTCACATTGGCGAGATGGGCCTGCATTATAGAAGACCATTACGGCGGTCCAATGGACATCGAATGGGCAAAGGATGGGATAACCAATGAACTCTTCATCGTCCAGGCGAGACCAGAAACGGTACATTCGCAGAAGGATTTTGCGATCTCCGAGACGTACGTGCTGGAGGAGGAAGGTACAGTGCTTGCTCGAGGCGAGGCGGTGGGACACAAAATCGGATATGGTGAAGTAAATATAATAGAAAGTCCAAAAGACATCCTAAAATTCAAGCCCGGGCAAGTTCTGGTAACTCATATGACCGATCCGGACTGGGAGCCGATAATGAAAATAGCAGCTGCTATTGTCACGAACCGGGGTGGAAGAACCTGCCATGCCGCTATAATTTCAAGGGAATTGGGAACACCATGTGTTATCGGAACAGATAATGGTACAAAAGCACTAAATGGTGTAAAAGATGCCACTGTAGATTGCTCCGAGGGTATAGGGCGGATATACGAAGGCAAGTTGAAATATCGTGTGGACAAACTGGCTCTGGACTCCCTTCCAAGACCTCGTACTATGATAATGATGAATGCTGGAGTCCCGGAAAATGCATTTGTTCAAGGTCAAATTCCCAATGACGGCGTTGGTTTAGCCCGCGAGGAGTTCATAATCAATTCTTATATCGGCATACACCCCCAGGCACTGATAGAGTATGAGAAATTAAAGCAAATGGCGGTAGAGGACAAGAAAATAGCGAGAGTAATTAAAGCGATAGACGAGCGAAGCGCATCATATGAGGACAAGGTGCAATTCTTTATTGACAATTTAGCGATGGGTATAGGTAAGATAGGAGCGGGATTTTATCCTAATGACGTGATAGTGCGGTTTTCCGATTTCAAGACAAATGAGTATGCCAATCTGATAGGGGGATATCTCTACGAGCCTGAGGAGAGTAATCCGATGATCGGGTGGCGAGGTGCGTCTCGTTATTACGATGATAAGTTCAGATCATCATTCGGATTAGAATGTGAAGCGATAAAGAAAGTTAGGGAAGAGATGGGGTTGACCAATGTAAAGGTAATGGTTCCGTTTTGCAGGACGCCAGAAGAAGGTAAGAGAGTAATAGAGACGATGGCGAGTTTTGGCTTGAAACAAGGCGAAAATGGACTGGAAGTGTATGTGATGTGTGAGGTCCCCTCAAATGTCGTTTTAGCAGATGAATTTGCAAAAGTATTTGACGGGTTCAGTATAGGGTCGAACGATCTGACACAGCTAACACTTGGTTTGGATAGGGATTCCGCCCTCGTTGCACGCTTATTTGACGAGCGAAGCGAAGCGGTGAAGCGGTTAGTGAAGCATGTCATAAATGTTGCACATGCACATGAGCCGAGAAGAAAGATAGGTATTTGTGGCCAGGCGCCGAGCGATTTCCCTGAATTTGCTGAGTTTCTTGTTGAATGTGGCATAGATTCAATATCGTTGAACGCTGATGCGATAATATCTACGCGGTTACATGTTGCGGAAGTGGAGGCTAGAATTGATAAATCACAATCGTAGAGTAGTGTAGATATAAAAGCTCAAATAAATTCAAAACAAACCGATAAGGGTATGTAAGTTAAGGCGAAGCAGGATAAAAGAAAGATGTACACAAAAGTAAGTGCGATTGATGTAGTAAGAGTGCCGCCTGAGAGGTTAGGGGATGATTTACGGCTTGTTGTAAAAGAGATGTTACAAGATAGACTGGAGGGGCGGATGGATAAAAAGCTGGGGATGTTCATTGCAATACAGGACATTGTGGATGTAAAAGAGGGACGGATAATGATCGGTGACGCAGGCGTCTATTATGAAACGATCTTTGATGCACTCGTTTTCAGGCCCAAGATGCAGGAGATAGTAGAAGGGGCCGTGGTAGAGATAGTAGAATTTGGCGCTTTTGTGGAGATAGGTCCCTTAGATGGTTTGTTACATATCAGCCAGATTACTGATGAATACATCTCATATGACGAGAAGGGTGCGAAACTCGTCACTAAGGATACTAGTAGGACATTGGGTGAGGGAGATAAGGTACGTGCAAGGATAGTTGCAATTTCGCTAAATGAGCGGGACCCGGGTGATAGTAAGATCGGGTTAACAATGCGGCAGCCGGGCTTGGGTAAATTAGAGTGGCTAGAGGCTGACGATGCGGAGGAGGCGGAGAAGAAGAAGGTGGATGCGGAGAAGGCTGAGAAGAAGGAGAAGAAGGAGGGGGATTAATGGAAAAGGCATGCCGAGATTGCCATAGGATAGTGGAAATTGGAAAGGTAGTATGTGTATGTGGCTCTAATTCACTTAGTGGTGACTGGAGTGGGTATGTGGCGATTATAGATGTGGCAGAGTCTGAGATAGCGAAGAAATTGGGCATAACGAAAGAGGGGCGATATGCATTGAAGGTGAGGTGAATTAGAGATATTAATCATAATAATGTAGTAATAGTATTATATGGAGAAGAGAAAGATATGGAGATAGAGATAACAAAAGAGGCCAATAATCAACTGTTGATGAGAAAGGAAGTCTTCTTTAGACTGAAGCATGAGGGAGCTTCACCGGGCAGAGCAGAAGCGCGTAATGTATTAATAAAAGAGCTTCGGAGCACTCAAAACCTTCTTGTAATCGATAGGATGAAAACGGAATTTGGGAAGAGGGAAACGGTTGGCTACGCAAAGGTGTATGAAAGTGAAGATATGTTAAGGAAAGTAGAGCGAGAGCATATATTAAAAAGGAATTTTGGTAGCTTGGGCGAGGGCGAAGTGGAAAAGGAAGATGCAAAAGTAGTAGAAACGGAAGATGCGAAAGTAACAGAAACTGAAGTGGCAAAGGGAGGAGAATAAATAGATAAAAATGGCTGCAATACATGAGTTTTACGAAGTAGTAAGTGGAAAAGTAGGAGTTAAGTTGCGCAGGAAGCGGAAGGCATGCCCAAGGTGTGGGGCAGGCGTGTTTTTAGCAGAACATGCAGACCGATATTCCTGCGGGAAATGTGGTTATACAGAGTTCCGGAAGAAATAGCTGAGTTATGGCTGGCTCACTGGAGTCCACCGACCAGTATCTTCTGCACTCGCATATGCGGTGCATACTCAGAGACCGGGACCTCCTGGCCATCTTTGCCACAGAATCCTATTGTGCCCTGCATTTTATCATTCCCTATGGCATCTATGTTCTTCAATACATCAAGGGTCCTACCAGAAAGAGAAACGTTCTTCAATCTCTTAGTAAGCGCACCATTTTCTATCATGAATGCCTCTTCCGCACTGAACTGAAACTCACCCCTTACTGTATCCACCTGCCCTCCGCGCATACCCTTGGCGTAGATCCCAAACTGTATATCTGCTTGCATATCTTTAAAATCCCAATCGCCTTCTTCAATAACGGTATTACTCATGCGGACCAAGGGTACTTCCGAATAGTCAGCAGCTCTCGCATTTGGGGTTGGCATTGCATCTAATCTGCCTGCAGTCTCCCGGGTGTGTAAATATGAGACCAAAACGCCGTCTTTTATTAGCTCTGTTCTCTTTGATCGTGCACCCTCATCGTCATATTTGTAATATCCATGTGAATTCTCGATGGTCGGATCGTCAGCAACCGTTAGACCTTTGTACGCTATCACATCGCCTACTCTACCCTCTAGTATAGATTCACCGCATAATACGTGGTCGGCTTCTGCGGCATGCCCGAGCGCTTCGTGCATAAAGACACCGCTAAGTTTGTTGTCCATTATCACAGGTAACTCACCACCGGGTGGCAGTTCTGCATCAAGCAGCCTAACCGCTTTATCCGCAGCCTTTACGCCCAGAAGCTCGGGGTTCGCCCCTTCTATAACTTCAAAACCCGCCACAGCACCTATGCTCTCTCTCCCCTCTTGCAGCAGGTCTCCCTTCTTCGCGACAGCATGCACACGCATAAAAACCGCCGGCGTTTCTGTTACTATATAGCAGCCATCGGAATTGGCATATATCTTCTCCTCGTAGCCATCGAAATATGTGATGGAGACGCTTTTTATGAGTGTGGAGTGTTCCTTCGCCGCTTTATACACATCTTTAACTATCTTCTTCTTCGCTTCTATGCTGACATCATCGGGGTTTATCTTCGGCTTCAGTTTATAATAGTCGTTTACTGGCTTTGTATCGGCTAGTGTTATGGTTTCCGTCTTCTTACTTGATTCTGATAGCGCTTTACTGATCTTAAAGGCGTCTTCAAAACTATCTCTCAGCTTGGGTATTGAGATCTCATTGGAGGAACAGAATCCCCATGAATTGTTATAAAGTACCCGGATGCCCATGCCCTGGTCTATGCTGTAGCTCATCTCTCTGAGTACATCATCTCTTAGGTCAATAACCGTTGCGTAACCCTTTTCCAGGCGGAGATCGGCGTATCGCGCATTTTTTGTTACTACTGAATCAATTGCCTTTTTTATCTCTTCTTCCATTTTTACATCAGAAACTTTTCTTTCAAAAGAAAAGCTTTATCAAAAGAAATAATATTCATTATTCAAAAAGGAATATAATAATAACAGTGGTGATATTATTAATTTAAAGAGGGGCCGTAGCTCAGACTGGGAGAGCGCTCGGCTGAAGACCGAGTTGTCCCGAGTTCAAATCTCGGCGGCCCCACTGACGCTTGACATGGCGATTCACCCTACATTTTGGCTGCAACTAGATGTATACGAAACTTAAATACTCCGTATACTATAGATGGTATTGAAGAAGCACGAGGGATAATGAAGAAAGAATTAAAGATAGTGGCAATCAAAAATGGTACCGTCATTGACCATATTACGGCGGGGCAGGCGCTAAACGTGTTGAAGATATTGTCGATAACAACGAGGACAGATGCGGTTTTAAGCGTTGCAATGAACGTACAAAGCAAGAAGATGGGCAGGAAGGACATAGTAAAGGTGGAAGATCGGGAATTAAAGCCAGAAGAAGTGGGTAAAATCGCGTTGATTGCGCCAAATGCATCCATAAACATAATCCGTAATTCTGAAGTGATAGCAAAGCATAAAGTATATCTTCCCGGATCAATAGAGGGTATTATAAGATGTGCAAATCCCAATTGCATATCCAATGCTGAACGGGAGCCGGTCATATCAAAATTCGTTACTGTGGGTGCGAATCCGCCTCGGTTCAGGTGCTTCTATTGCGAAAGAATGATAGATGATGTATCGGGATATCTATAATTCTCTTGTATTGCATATAACTAACGTATAACTTTTACTTATAAATTTAATTTAGGACGCAGATTTACACGGATTTGATTTCTTCTGCGTTAATATGCGTTAATCTGTGTCAGTAATTGATTTTATTTAGTTTGTTCTTAGAATTTATATAACTTGAGTCCCGTAATAAGAATAGAAGAACTATAAATGTAGAGAAGTAGCAGGATGGGCCGGTAGATCAGTTGGAAGATCACTCGCTTGGCGTGCGAGAGGCCTCGGGTTCAAATCCCGACCGGTCCATTATGGCATGGGCGGAAAGGGGACCACACCCCAGCTTGAGGATTACAGGAACAAAGAGTCAATCTCTGCAGGGTAAGAAGATAGTTTTAGGTGTTACGGGCTCTATCGCCGCGATAAAGGCTGTTGAACTCGCACGTGAATTGATAAGACACGGTGCAGAGGTATATGGTGTGATGAGTGACGCGGCAACAGAAATAATACATCCTTATACGCTTCATTATGCTACGGGACACGACGTGATAACGAAATTAATGGGAAATATAGAGCATGTAGAGTTTTTAGGTATGGAAGGCTCGGCAGACCTGTTTATCATCGCGCCGTGCACGGCAAATACCGTCAACAAAATCGCCACGGGCGTATCGGATACGCCAGTAACGGCATTTGCAACCACTGCTTTCGGCTCGGGATTCCCGATCCTAATAGTGCCAGCAATGCATGAATCTATCTATAGGAGCCCTGTTCTGATAGAGAACCTGGAGAAATTGAAAAGGCTTGGTGTTACCGTCATAGGCCCTAGAATAGAGGAACGGCTGGCAAAAATCGTCTCGATTGCGGATATACTGCTCGCCGTTGAGCGTGTCCTGTCGCCAAAGCGACTTGCGGGAAAACGAATCCTCGTAACAAGCGGTCCTACCATTGAGCCAATAGACCCGATAAGAATCTTAACGAATCGAAGTTCTGGTCGAACAGGGAAGGAACTAGCAAAAGAGGCATATAAGCAAGGTGCTGATGTCACCATTATACACAACAATGAACTGAAGCTACTAGGGCTAAAAGAACTCAAGGTCGAAACTGCACGTGAAATGATTGATGCGTGCCTGAACGAGCTCCGAATCGGATACGACGTGCTTATTTCCGCTGCTGCCATAGGTGATTTTACGGTTGATCCGTCAGAAGTGAAAATATCATCTGGTGGTGATTTACATCTGCATCTCTCGCCTATTCGGAAATTAATAGAAGAGGCGCGGAGTGAATTCCCAGAACTTGTCATTGTGGGATTTAAAGCAGAAACGAACGTTTCTGAGGCGGAGTTAATAGAAAAATCGAGAAAAAAGATGGCTGACTATAAGCTCGAGATGGTTGTTGCAAATGACGTTGGCAGGGGCGGGATAGGGACAGAGGAGAACGAAGTATATATAATGCGAGAAGGCTGGAAAGATATAAAGCGGGTGAAAGGAGCGAAAAGGCGGATTGCCGAGGAGATACTGAGTGAACTTTCTCTTTTAATGAACGGGAAATAAAAAATTGAGGGTGCGTGGTTCAACCACGCACTTGCTACATTTGTGTATCTCGTTTTGTTCCGATTATGATTTTATGCTCAACCTCCAAATCCTGGTCCATAACCCTGCTTGTGTGAGCCTTTATTGCCGCGGAAACCATAGCCATCTCCATACATAAATTTTGGGCCGATTGGACAGGTGATGTTATACTGGTCACCGATTCGCTGCAAGAACTCTTCCGCTTCCTGTTTTTGAGCCTGATGGAACTCCTGTGAGTTATTTCTTTGACCCTGCCGGAACACCCGCATCTGCTGCTGTACCTCTGCTCGTTCCTCATCAGTCAAATTGCTTAATGGACCACCTGGCCAGGAAAGGTTATAGAGGTCACATATCTGCTGTCGGTACACTCGTGTGTCATTTCTTTGACCCTGCCGGAACACTCGCATCTGCTGCTGCACCTCTGCTCGTTCCTCATCAGTCAAATTGCTTAACGGACCACCTGGCCAGGAGAGGTTATACTGGTCACAGATCTGCTGTTGGAAGTCATGCATCTGCTGCCGCGCATCATCTCTTTGCTCTTCTGTCAACTGGCTCATCCACCCTGCGCCACCGAACCACTGATGACCGATCGCAGGTGCTTGCATGCCGAACGGGTTTCGAGCAGAAACAACACCGATGGAACCCGCTATCACTGCCAGAACCAAAATACTGCCGATTATTTCTCTTCTCATCTTTTCGCTTCACCTCCTATTTTTTATTTTTTGGGTGTGTTTACACAGTCATATATTGGAATAACCCTTTTTAAGCTTTTGTTTTCGCCCAGATTATACCCAAATCCCACCCAAATTCGCATTACAGTTATATGAGTTCAAAAGCATCCAGAAGCTCATTCAAATCGCTTATAACAAACTCATCATTTCCATTGTCATCATGCATTGCATCTCTGGTCCTATCTAAATAATACGCAGTAATCCCAATTCTGCGTGGATTGAGAAAATCAAACACAAAATGGTCGCCCGTATGAACAACCTCTTGCGGCTTCACATCCATAATCTCGCATACCTGTGCATAATGGCCATTTGATTTCTTCAACTCGCCGAAATCGGACGTTGCCGAGAACACATGAGAGAAGTATTTCATTATTGGTTGGATTTGGAACTCAATGAATTCTGTTGCCGCATTGGAATTTACCACCAGCACATATCCTGCTTCTTTCAGCACTTTCAAAACGCTTTCGGCCTCTGTATATATCTTCACTTCAGCCTCGTATTTCTCGAATAGCTTTTCGTATGGTATTTTCAAGTTGAACTTCCGCAGCCAGAAACGTATATTATACCATTCTATCCGGTTCTCGCCTATATTGTCATATTCTCGCTTTACAAATTCAAATGCATGTTCAAAGCTCAACTCGTGCTTCGTGGCGTATGCTTCTGGAATACCACGTAGCCAAACGCAATCTGCAAATTCCTGGCTCACTAACGTGCCGTCTACATCGAACGAGAAGACTTTTATTCCGCTATCCACCCTTAACATCTTTTTCCATCAGCACTTCGCCTAATGCCCGTATACCCGTTGACACTTCCTGTTCGGTTATATTCCCCATAGTCGCCATCCGGAATATCTTACCTTTCAGGTTCTCCTGCCCGCCAGCAACAATTACGCCTTTTCTTCTCATACCGCCTTTGAGTTGTTCATCAGAGAAGCCAGATGGCATGTTTATCGCGGTAACAGTATTAGAATACTCACTTACTTCATTCAACTGTGGGAACAAAGAAAGCCCCAAAGACGTAACTGCTGTCCTAACCATTGCAGACAGCATCCTATGCCTTTCTGTCCTTTTAGCCATGCCCTCTTCTATTATCACCTCTAAAGCTTCATGAAGTGCGAAGAAAAGCGGCAAAGCGGGCGTATAGGGCGTCTGTTTCTTATCTAAACTCTTCTTATAAGCAATAAGGTCCATGTAATACGGCCTTTTTTTATTCGCACGCATTATATCCAATACTTTATCGCTAACAGAAAGTGCGGATAATCCGGGTGGTGCACCCAAACATTTCTGCGATCCCACAATAGCAATGTCCACCCCGAGCTGGTCCACAGGGACATCATTACCACCTATGGATGTGATACAATCGAGCACAAAAACGGCATCATGCTTCTTCGTCAGTTTCCCCACTTCCTTCGCCGGGTTGAAAATACCCGTGGAGGTCTCGTTATGCACCACCGTCACCACATCGGGATTACTTTCCAGGGCTACCTTTACCTTTTCTAATTCTATTGGAGTTCCCCAGTCGAAGTTAACGACCGTGGCATGCTCTGTATATCGCTCTGCGATCTCGTAAAACCGCTCACCGAATTTGCCATTTGCTATGCACACTACGCTTGTTTCATTATCAACTAGATTGGCTATTGCCGATTCCATAGCACATGTTCCCGATCCGCTAAGCGGGAAGAGGTCATTTCTCGTTTTGAATATTGCCCTTAAATTCTCTACTACCTCTACATAAAGCTGTTTGAACTCATCGCCTCTGTGCGGTATCATTGGTTTTGACATCGCACCAAGGATGCGTGGTAGTACAGGCACCGGTCCCGGAATCATTAACAATTCTTCTCTCATTTTGCTATATTCTCTGCTTTTATTATATGCATATAAATGTCTGATAACAATTTAGGTTTTGTTTTATAATGATGAAATAACAAATATATGGATGAAGAAAGGGTGATGACGGAAAGAGAAGAGGAAGAAGCGTCAGTGATATTACGGGTAGCTGAAGCGTACCATAGAGACGCCGGTAGAGGGATAGCACGAGTAGACACGGAAACGATGCGAAAACTTGGGCTTATACCCGGCGACGTGGTAGAAATCGAAGGTAGGAGCGCCGCCACCGCTATTATCCATCCTGGATATTCACCCGACATTGGTAAGTCAATACTGCGTATAGATGGGAATATAAGGAGCAATGCAAGCGTCGCCATAGATGACAAGGTGAGGATGCGGAAGACGCGGGTGAAAGCGGCGAAAAGGATCACGCTTGAGCCCACCCAATCGGTAAGAATTGCAGGTGGTGAGCGTTATTTATTGAGCCGATTGAAAGGCGTGCCAATTACTAAAGGTCAAATTATAAGGGTTGATATGCTTGGTAATCCGGTCTCTTTTGTTGTTACTAATACCGTGCCCTTAGGCACGGTAATCCCAAATATAGAAACCGAAATTCTACTCCGTAAGGCGCGGGAGGAGAAAATAGGCGTTCCTCGTGTGGCTTATGAGGACATAGGAGGACTAAAGCGGGAAATAGGACTGATACGGGAGATGATAGAATTACCGTTACGGCATCCGGAGCTGTTCGAGCGATTGGGGATAGAGCCACCAAAGGGCGTACTCCTGCGGGGGCCGCCGGGAACAGGAAAGACACTGATAGCAAAAGCAGTTGCAAATGAGACGGATGCTAATTTCTATTCTATTTCAGGACCGGAAATAATGAGTAAATTTTATGGTGAAAGTGAGCGCCATCTGCGGCAGATATTTGAGGACGCGGAAAAGAACGCTCCGTCCATCACTTTTATAGATGAATTGGATTCAATAGCGCCGAAGAGAAGCGAGACAACGGGTGAAGTGGAGCGAAGAGTAGTAGCTCAACTTCTATCGTTAATGGATGGTCTGGAATCAAGGGGACAGGTAGTAGTAATCGGGGCCACAAACAGACCAAATGCGCTTGATGAAGCATTGAGGAGGGGCGGTCGATTTGATAGAGAGCTAGAAATAGGCATTCCGGACAGGAACGGCCGTGACGAGATATTGCAAGTGCATACGCGTGGAATGCCACTGGCGGAAGATGTGAAGCTAAAACAAATCGCGAATCTCACGCACGGTTTTGTCGGTTCTGACATCGCAACTTTATGTAAAGAGGCCGCTATGCACGCTCTGCGTAAAATACTACCCGAGATAGATATGGAGCAGGAGATACCGGCTGAAATGGTAGAAAAGCTGGAAGTAACAATGGATGATTTCAATGTGGCGTTAAAGAACACCGAGCCTTCAGCACTCCGGGAAGTCTTTGTAGAAGTGCCAAATGTGAAGTGGGAAGACATAGGTGGGTTGGAGCGTGCGAAACAGGAATTGAAGGAGGTTGTGGAATGGCCACTCAAATATCCTGATGTTTTCTCGTTGTTAAATACAACGCCGCCGAAAGGTATCCTCTTGTTCGGCCCGCCGGGAACAGGGAAGACGATGCTGGTGAAAGCGGTAGCGAATGAGAGCGATGCAAATTTCATTTCGATTAAAGGTCCTGAACTGCTTTCGAAATGGGTTGGCGAGTCAGAGAAGGCAGTGCGTGAGATTTTCAGAAAAGCAAAGCAATCTTCGCCTTGTATCATCTTCTTAGATGAGATTGATTCAATCGCGCCTATCCGAGGTGCAGGTTTAGACTCGCATGTAACAGAGCGGGTAGTTTCACAGATATTAACCGAAATGGATGGGTTAGAGGAGTTAAAGGATGTGATGATCATAGCGGCGACAAACAGACCGGACATAATAGACCCTGCATTACTGCGGCCAGGGAGATTGGATAGGTTAATATATATACAATCGCCGACAAAGGAAGCGCGGGAGGCCATATTTAAGGTTCATTTAGCCGGGAAGCCATTAGGGGCGGACGTAAGTATAGAAGAACTTGCGAAAATGACGGAGGGTTATGTCGGGGCCGATATAGCGGCAATAGTAAAAGAAGCAGTAATGGCTGCTTTACGTGAGTTCGTCACTCCGGAAATAACTGAAGAGAATATTAAAGATATAATAGAGAACATAATAGTAATGAAGAAACATTTCGAATCGGCAATTAAGAGCATGAAGCCAACAACAACGGTTAAAGCGCAACAGGAGTTCGAAGAGCGAGCGGAAGATTTGGTGCGTCATGCTTATGCGTAAACAAACGAATGAACGATAATAGGAGAAACAGATAAAAATGGGACATCAGAAAAGAATAGCAGCACCTCGTAGCTGGAAAATAAAAAGAAAAGTATCGTACTGGTCGGTGGATCCAGTACCAGGGCCGCATCCAAAAGATAGAAGCATGCCTCTGCTTCTGCTCGTGAGGGATCTGCTGAAGTTAGCGGACAATAGTAGAGAAGCGAAGAGGATATTGAACGAAGGCAATGTAGTGGTCAATGGGAAGGTAAGGAAAGAGCATAAGTTCCCTATTGGTATCTTTGATGTTCTTTCCGTACCAAAGCTAAAAGCCCACTATATGGTTCTTTTAGACAAGAAGGGTAAGTTGTCGCTGATAGAAATAGGCGAGGAAGCGGCATCTCGGAAATTATGTCGGGTGGACGGCAGAACGATGATAAAAGCGGGGAAGCGGCAATTGAACTTGCATGATGGTCGGAATATCCTTCCAGGCGAGCGAAATGAGGCGATAAAAACACACGATTCGCTGATGATTTCCGTGCTCGATAACGAGATATTGCAGCATTTTGCATATGAAGCCGGGAATAAAGCGGTAGTGATAGGCGGAAAGCACTCAGCGGAGACCGGTGAAATAGAAGAGATAAGAAAGACGAAAAGTACTAATCCAAATGTTGTACGGATAAAACAGGATGAACGGAGTTTCGAGACCATAGAGGATTATGTCTTCGTGGTGGGTAAGGAGAAAATAGAGATACCGGGCGTGTAGAACGGAACATATACGGTATATAAAGAAAGGAGCGAATGTGAAAAAATGGCAGCAGAATCGATGAGAAGGATACAAGTGGACAAAGTAGTGATAAACATGGGTGTGGGCGAAAGTGGCGAGAAGTTAGCAAAAGCAGATAAACTTTTAGAGCGCATTGTGGCTCAAAAACCGATTAGAAGAATGGCTAAGAGGTCCTTACAGCCACTGAGCATAAAAAAGGGTGAAGCTATTGCGTGTAATGTTACGCTACGAGGAGTACGAGCTGATGATTTCCTCAAACGATGCTTTAAAATACAAAATAAGCTCTATAAGAGTCAGCTTGACACACTGGGTAATTTCTCCTTTGGTGTTGAAGAGCATACCGACTTTGGCTACCGTTACGAGCCTACGGTCGGTATATTTGGGATGGATGTTTCAGTCGCGTTAAAACGGCCTGGGTATCGAATAAAAGAGCGGAAGATACAGAAGAAGAAATTGCCAATGAAGCAGAGGATAAACAAAGCGGATGTCATTGCTTTTCTCGAAGCTGACTATGGCGTGGAAATGATGGAGGACTAACCCTAAGATTTTATTTCGCACAACGCTTTTCTTTTTAAGAAAAGGTTTGATCTAATGCATATCGGAGTCATCACATGTGAGATATTAAGAAAAGAAATAGGGGCGGTTATTAGAAGAGCAGGCATAGACAGGATATTCTTCTTGCTGCCGGAGCCGAATAATTTAGCGCTGACTATATTAACTAAAAAGGTGAACGAGCGGTTTTCGAGTGAGTTAGCGGAAGTGGCAAGAACAAAATCAAAATCAAAATTAAATGTAAAAGAGAAAACAATTACGGGAATAGCGAAGAAAATTCGTGCGGATAACATCAAGGATTCGTTGATTATTCGTGTATTAGAGTTACAATTGCATGATTACCCCGATAAACTACTGGCTGAGATTGAAGCGTGTCTAAAAGCGATGAGCTCCGTAGTGGATTTTGTCATATTGGGGTACGGGCTCTGTGGCAGTACAGCAAGAGAAATTGAGCGTGTAATAGAAAACGTAGAGGTTCCAGTAGTAATACCGCGCGATAAAAAAGGGGCAATACTGAACAATTGTATCGAGATTGCACTGGGTAAGGAGAAGGTGCAGACGCTGCTACGGGAAGAGATAGGTACTTTTTTCATGACGCCCGCGGGTGCAGCAATAATAAAGGAGCCACAGGTGATTTTAGAATCTTCTGTTGGTATTATGGCCGGTAACAGTAAAAGAAGTGCTGCTAGTGACACACGCAGGATAATAAAAATCATGGAGAACCATTACCAGAGAGTGGTGAAGATATGCTATACCGAAGCGGATGAGGGCGATATAGAATACCGAAAGACAGTTGACAAATTCGCTTCGAAGTTTGGGCTCGAGATAAAAAACGTGATGGGGTCATCAAAACTCGTACTCGAAGCATTGGAAGAGGGATGTGGGATATCGGAGGATGCAAGAGACGGGAGAGGGGAGAGGGGAGATAATTAGCATAACGGGCATGATGCGATGCAAGGGCGGATAAGGAAATTCAGGCGGGCTGATTTGGGTGCAATTTTGAGGATAGAAGCGAACGCATTCCCGAAAACACCATATGACCCGGTTACGTTTTTGTATTTCGTGTCTGCATATCCCGATAATTTCAGGGTATATATCGCGGGGCATGAAGTCGTTGGTTATGTTATCTTTTATCCTGATGGGCATATAGTCTCTGTCGCAGTGCACGCGCGGTATAGAAGAAGTGGTATAGGGACGGAGCTTGTAGGAGAAGTTTTGAAGCGGACAAGGGGTGATGCGATTGTGGAAGTGCGTGTGAGTAATGATGTGGCAAGGGCGTTTTATAGCCATTTGGGCTTTGTCATGCAGCGTATAATTCCTGAGTATTATGGCGATGAAGATGCAGTTGTGATGATAAACCCTTTTTCTAAAGAAAAAGGCTTTACCGAAAAAGGCTTACGCAGCAAACTTTCTTTTACAAAGAAAGTTTGATCAAAGAAACAATTTTTCAAAAAGAAAGCCGGAATACGAATAACGGAAACATTAAGTGATATTGATAAGGAAGTAAAGCAGGCATTAAGCAAATAGTAGGTGTTTTTGTTATTGAGTAACCATGCCTCTGAAGAGCGAATATGTAAAGAAGGCATAGTAATCGGGATTATTAAGGATAAGATCCGGTGACTCAGGTAAACATAGACGCTGAAACTCTATCCAATCCTTATGTGATAGTTCCGCTTGCACATCAGCCCATCGCATCTCAAGCAGTGCCATCATGGCGTTGCGGATTTCATCGCTCAGTGGAGCGTGAACGCTGCCTGCAAAAGTCTGGGCAGATGTCCGCTCCAGACCTGCTTTACGGAACCCGCCCAGCATACGCGAGAAGTGCAGCTCTGGTCTCATCCCCTCAACAAAAGGGGCAATTCCAGAAGATGTCGCATTCAGTCGGGCTTCCAGCAGAGGGTATCCTGGAAGCAACTGTTGCGAAGACCAGGCAAGGATGATCACACTGCCGCCTGGCTTCACCACTCTTGCAAGTTCCTTTATCTGCGGTAGGGGTTCTCCGGGAGCATATCCAACACAGTTTGCACTCCATACCCAGTCGAAGGTGTTGTCTTCAAAGGGGAGGGAGTTCACACAGGCTTCCTGAAAAAAGACCTGTTCAGCCATACCTGCCTTCTTGGCATTTTCCCTTGCTTTAGCTAGAAACTCAGTTTTGATTCTATGATATTTATCAAAACTTTTTGGGTAAACTATTTACTGGGTGTTCCCTTACCCGCCCCTCCTTTACGCCTCTGTGCAATACCCACTTCTGTTGTCTTTTTCGATATGATTTCATATAGAATAGCGAGTTTACCCTCTTTCTTCCTCAATATCCTACCCAATCGCTGCTTATATTCTCTCTTACTTCCGCTCCCACTCAATATAACGCCAACAGAAGCTTCCGGTACATCAATGCCCTCTTCCAGAACCTTAGAGGTTACAATCGCATTGTATTTACCCGCCCGGAACTTATCCATAATTTCCGCGCGTTCTTCTTTCTGCGTAGTATGCGTAATAGCAGGTATGAGGAACTCCCGGGAGATAGCATAAACCAGCGAATTGTGCTCGGTAAATATGATCATTCGTTCACCGAAATGGTCATCCAGGATACGGGAAAGCGCATGTAACTTCGAGTTCGAGTTCAAAGCTATCTGTCTCGCTCTGTTTCGTGCCAGCAAAGCAGTTCTTGCACTTGCGTCGCGACCACTTCTCATAACAAGCAGCCGGAAATTTCTTGGCGTTTTCAAGATTATGTTCCTGCTCTTCAAGAAATCAGTGAATATCTCATGGTATTTTTCGTATTCCGACCGTTCAGCCACCGTTAAATCAGTAACGATCCGCTTCGTTTTGTATTCAGCTAAATGCTTGCCTTTTAGTTTTTCTAGCTCAATTTCATAGACCTTCCCGCCTATCAACCTTTCGAGCTCTTCATGCCGCCCATCCTCTCGTTCGTAGGTCGCGGTCAACCCCAGCCGGTAAGGTGCGACAAACAGCTCCGCGATGCTCGCATATCCAGGCGATGGCAGATGGTGAACCTCATCGAAGAGTAAGAATAGGAACTTGTTCCCCAGCTCATCGGCCCTCAAATACGCGGTATCGTAGGTTGATACGGTTATAGGCGCCAAGATATGCTTTTCGCCGCTGTATGTACCAACTTCAATGCCGAATTTCTGCGCCAATTCGTTTTTCCATTGCTTTACCAGTTCCAATGTCGGTACGACAACAAGTGCTGGAACATTCAGCATGCTAATCGCCTTTATGCCTATTACTGTCTTGCCCGCGCCAGTGGGCAGAACTAAAGCCCCGCTCTTTGTTTGTAGCCATTTAGCTAGTGCATCCTTCTGATAGTCACGCAAGGCCAAATTACATGCTAAATTCGGCATTGGCAATAAGTCCAGAACGTTATCCACATAATCGAGCCCGGATAGATTTAGATATTCTAGCACGTCCTTATAGAACAGGGATGAGCATCTATAGCCGCCCACACGAATATCCCAAACGGTATGCGGCAACTTGAAATTGCTATTTATTACTATCGTACCGTGCTCATAGCTTAATGTTATGATGTCCCTTTTTATTACCCCATGATCATTCTTTTTCGTGTGCATGTATGTGGTGAATGTTTAAAAGCCACACCAATATATAATACAATAGGTGATACAAAAATGCCAGAAGACAACGTGGTATATATCGGAACTAAGCCTATGATGAGTTATGTCATGGCGGTAGTGACGCAGATCAATAGCGGCTCTGACGAGGTAGTGATAAAGGCGCGAGGCCGAGCAATTGCAAGGGCCGTGGATACCGCAGAGGTAACGAGGGCTAAGTTCGTGCCGGGAATGGTAGTGAAGGACATAAAGATAGGGACTGAGCAGATATCAGGAGACGAAGGATATAAGGCGAACGTCTCGTCAATTGAGATAACATTGGCAACGAAGGCATGAACTAGATTCCACCGAAGTATTAATACTCTTCGGTTAGCGGATGCTTTCGATAGTCGCCGGCAATCGCGCGATTTTGCCATCGGCTACTCGTCTACTTCGCATTCCATGAATCGCGCAACTGCCCGTTCAAACACTAAAGAGGCTGTCCAACAATTCAAAATCGGCCAAAAAAGGGAGGTGGATACTGCTCTAAATCCAAAAAGAAGTAAAAATTTGGGTGCCAAAAACAATTGCGGGACAGCCTCTAAAGGGGTAAAGTAGCATGGTGCTAATATCCCTTCAGAAGGCGGAAGCCGAGGTGGCGCTGCGGGCGCGATTTGCAGGACAGCAGTACCTGACGTCGCAGAGCCAGCTACTACCACGAACGACCCGGTAGGCGATCATGTGTGTTCTGTGTAAATCCGCGTCCTAAATTAAATTTATATGTAGAAGTTATACGTTATATCTTAGTATACGCTATTAAAGAATCAAGCACAAGACAAGGAGGGGGTGGAAATGCCAAAGGTTGATGTGCGTGATATCGAGATCAATTACCATGAGGAAGGAACAGGTTTTCCCCTGGTCTTGATCCATGGCCTTAGCGGAGATCAGGCCGGATGGGTTTTGATAATGCCGGAGTTTTCCAAACACTATCGAACCATCGCTCCCGATGTTCGAGGCCATGGAGACTCCGGAAAACCTGACATGCCCTATTCAATCCAACAATTCTCTGAAGATCTTTTTGTGTTCTTTCAGAAATTAGAGATCAGTCAGGCACACCTGCTCGGCGTTTCTATGGGTGCGGCAATAGCCCAGCAGTTTGTCCTTGACCATCCAGAAAGGGTTAAGTCACTCATTCTGGTTTCCACCTTCAGTCATATTGATGTCCATCTCCATAAGGCTTTTATTAAGCTTCGCAAGAGCCTGGATAGGGGCGGATATTCTACATTCTTTGATGAGGTGGTAAAACTGGCCTTTAACCCTGATTTTGTCACTGCTAACACCCACTTCATGGAGGTGGTAAAAACAATGGGGATCAAAATCAATTCACCAACTGCGATCGCACATGCAACCGAAGCCTGCATGAAGTTCAATGTGAAGAACAGAATCTCCCAGATCTTAGTTCCAACCCTGATAATCTCCGGAAGAGAAGATACATTTACACCGCTCGCCCTATCAGAACAGATCCATCAATCTATACAAAGTTCACAGTGGAAGATAGTCGAAGGAGTGGGACACAACATATATATAGAAAAGCCCGCCGTCCTAGCACAGGTCGTCCTGGAATTCCTGGGACGTCATTAGGTGTTTGCCTCATATCCGCATTTATTTGAGGATGAATTATTAGTGCTATTGCTATTCGATCCTCCCGGGATATAGTTTAATTTTTACCTTGACTTTGTCTCATTTCATTTACCGCCAAGAACGCTGATTAACGCAGGAGAAAGTAAATCCGTGTAAATCAGTGTAAATCTGCGTCCTAAATCAAATAGTTAGAACTTATACTTTATATACAAAAAAATGAAGCCGCGTAATGCGGCTTTTTTCCGTTTTGATTATGCGTGCGATAAGCACTGTCTATTCTTCCCGGTATCCCAACGCATATGCTCGATCATACGATCCGAGCAGTACATCGGCAATTTCATCGCCATTGAGGTCAGCCCATGCGCTTCCAACCCAAATGGGACCATCCGATTCGGTTGTCCATATACGCTTGCCATCATATCCCCGTTTTGCTATCACAGTCTCTGTTGTCGTGTCCGTAGCATCATCATACTCGTGTATATGCACCACAACGTCTCTTTTCTTATCGCCGTTGAGGTCACCCGCAGGCAATGCAGAGAGACCCCTTCCGGTTACAGACTCTTCCCAGAGATGTTCGCCATTATGCCCCCGCTTCGCTATTACTGTCGCTGTTTTATCTCTCGTAGTCTCATTGTATCCCCTTATCTGCACTAGCACATCATCCTGATTATCGCCATCAAGGTCACCCGCAGGCAATGCAAAGAGAAAGAGCTCAGTTCCTGTTACCTGCTCTTCCCAGAGCTGTTCTCCGTCATATCCCCGTTTCGCTATCACCGTTGCTGTCGTTGTGCTGGTACCCGAAGCCGTATCGTGCTCAGTCGTGCTCATCTGCACGAGGAGCACATCATCCATCCCATCGCCATTAAGGTCCCCTGCGGATAGTGCCCAACCAAACCCATCCAAAGGCTCTTCCCAGAGCGGTTCGCCATCGCGTCCTTGTTTCGCTATCACTGTGGTCCTCATTGTGGTGGTGCCCGAAGTCATATCGAACTCAGTCGAGCTCATCTGCGCGAGCACATCATCCTTTCCATCTCCATCAAGGTCTCCTGCAGGATATGCAGATATAAACGCACTTGCAGTTCCCGATACCGAGTCATTCCAGAGCTGCTCGCCATTGCACCCTCGCTTCGCTATAACTGTTGCAGTCGTTGTGATGGTGCCCGAAGTCATATCGAACTCAGTCGAGCTCATCTGCACGAGCACATCATCCTTTCCATCTCCATCGAGGTCCCCGACTAATAGTGCAGATGGTGGAATCCAACCAGTAGTATTCACATGCTCTTCCCAGAGCGGTTCGCCATCACATCCTCGCTTCGCTATCAGCCTTGCCGCTGTGTTAGTGGTAAAAGTAGTCATGTCTAACTCACTCGTTGTCATCATCACCAGTACGTCTCCCGTCTCATCCTCGCCAAGGTCCCCGGCAGATACAATTAGATTAGGTGCAGTTCCACTCACAGACTCAGTCAAGATATGCTCGCCATCCGATCCTCGCTTCGCTATCACCGTCTCTGTTTCGCTCGTACTTATCAGCACCAGCACATCTTCTTTTTTGTCACCGTCAAGGTCTCCTGCTCAAAATGCTGAGATATTAGTTCCAGCAATTCCAGTCACAGGCTCTTCCCATAGATGCTCGCCATTAGATCCTCGTCGCAATGACTGTTGCGGTTTCGGTACCCGTAGCCTCATTGTACGAGCTTGTTAGCACCAAGACATCCGCCTTATCGTCTCCGTCAAGGTCACGCACAGAAAAGGCATTGGTCCAATTCGCCCAGGCGTGCGGTTCATCCCATAACTGCGTTACATTACCTGTAAATCGGAAATCCCTATGATCTTCCGCAGGCACGGACATAACTGCCGGAACCATCAGAATAGCCAAAAACAATAGCGCTATTATCGCGACTATAAATTGTTTTCTCATTTTTTTCGTATCACCTCCTAAAATATTATTCCATCGCCTAACTTAACTAAAAGTCATAGATTTTTTAGGTTTTATGAGTATAAAAAACACGTTTTCTGCATTTTGCATTGTCTACGAAAACTTAAAAATCCACCAATTTTTGTACATACACATCCGGCTCTTTTGTTACAAGTGTCGTACCGTCACCATAAAAATCTATCACCCGGGTATAATCAGCAGCACCCGTATTTATGGTGGCTGTTGAGTATTCAGCAAAACTAACATTTTCGTATCGGTATTCGATAGTTTCATTCTCACTCTGATGAGTTATTGAGAAGTCAAAGTATATCTGAGAAGATATGGTGCACTCATGAGCCCTGCAAGATAACTCCTCTGGAGATTCCAAAGCGTGATAAACAACCTCTAACGAATTATCCGCTGGATACACCACAAGAACCTGAGGTGTATCAGATGGTGGTTTATTATAATGTCCCGTGTAATAGGAACCAGGTATTTCACGTTCGATGTCTCCTGTTGTCCAATTCATCCCCGTATGTCGACCTAATGAGTCCCGTACGCTAATACCCCATATGGATTCGGGTTCAGCAACGGAATTTGCCAATGACAAAGTAAAAGTAGACCGATTAAGAGTGGGTGTTGTTTCCGATGAGATGTTTGAAATCACACCATCGGTGATGTTGATCACTCGGTACCCATGTTTATATCCATGCTCATCTTTTGTAGCACTTCTTGTTTGAATAAACATATATGATTCCGTAATCGCTGGCACCGCCACCGGAGGGGCGTGGACCGCCACATAATCCTTGTGTGTATGTCCTGTAAGAACCAAATAGACATGATTATTGAGACAATAATCTATAAAATCACATCTATTCTTTGCTATACAAGCATCGTTTCCGCCATAGTCCGAGCAATTATTAGGAACCAGAACCTTATAATCATACAAAAACTCGTCGTCCTTATCTGTGATAGCCGGATGATGCATAAAAATGATTTTTGGGATGTTAGGATCCAGAGTATATAACCGCTCCACTTGGCTACACCAAAGACCATTGCTTTCCGGTGTGCAGAGCAATAACAAGTACAGCAGCATAGTAGGGTTTATATCCCGCCATTCGGTATAAGCGCTATAATCGGCTCCTGAATCTAATCCAACAAAGCAATAACCCTTCCAATCAAAATAGTAGTCGCCCAAATCGTCCAATAACACGGCATCTACGGAACTATTGAGTGGCTTTACCATATCGTAATAATTTGTAAGATTATCGCCTTGTCCATACCTGTCACGTCTATCATGATTGCCGGGTGTATTATATACCGGAATATCAATACTTTTTAGTATCTCGGCATAGGCATTAAAAAAGTCGAGATTGTTTGATTCTACCAGATCACCGGTATCCAGAATAAAGTCGGGCTTGTGTGTCTTTATATCCTGTAGCGTATCTGTAAACTTTACCACCGAATCTACCATGCTTTTTGGATCCACCGCTTTAATAAGCTTGTAGATCATTGGATCGTCTGTTAGTTCTTTTATATCGTAGTATCCTATGTGGACATCAGTCATGTGCACGAAAGTAAATGGCTCACTCGCATCACCTACGCCGTTCGTATTGGCTATGGTATCAGTCGCAGTTACTGTATCAGCCAGTGTAATGACCGAAACAGCAATCATCAAAATTATAATTAAAAACAATCGGGGGTACATATTCATTTTATATTATTATTAAGAATTATAAAGATAAAAACAGTGGCAAATGACCTTAGAGATAAACAATGTGGATGCATACTATGGAAGCGTGAAGGTCCTGGAGCACGTGGATTTTAGTGCAGCACATGGCGAATTTTTAGGTATCATAGGGCCAAACGGCTCGGGTAAGACAACGCTTCTGCGGATAATCAGTCGCATCTTGAAACCGAAGATGGGAACAATAATATTAGATAATAGCGATGTAATGGCGATGAAGGACAAGGAGTATTCAAGGAAGTTCGCAGCCGTGCCACAGGACACAAACGTGAATTTCGAGTTCTCTACGCTAGACATCGTGCTTATGGGCAGGAATCCGCACTTGGGCAGGTTAGAACTGGAAAGTGAGAGCGACATAGCGATAGCGAGGCGGTGTATGGAGCTTACTAACTGCTGGCATCTGGCTGAAAGACCAATTACTGAGTTGAGTGGCGGAGAAAGACAGCTTGTCATTATTGCTCGAGCACTTACGCAGGAGCCTAATGTGTTACTGCTCGATGAGCCGACTTCGCACCTTGACATCAATTATCAATTAGAGATAATGGAGCTTCTGAAACGGTTGACTGCACATGAGGGCTTAATTGTAATTGCCGTTATCCACGACCTCAATTTAGCTGCTCAGTACTGCGACCGTTTAATATTGCTGCATGGCGGAAAAATCACCTCTATGGGCTCACAAGAAGAGGTATTAACTGCAGAGCACATAAAAAGTACCTTTGGCGCTGATGTCATTGTTAAAATGCATGCGTTAACTAATCAATGCTATTTATCTCCTTCACCGATAAAACGCCCGCCTGAGACATCAACTAAAGATAAAGGTACGATTCATCTTATATGCGGCGGTGGAGAGGGAGCATCATCAATGCATCTTCTCACAGAAAAAGGCTACAAAGTTACTGCCGGCGTGTTGAACCTGCTGGATACCGATTGCGAAGTTGCAAAAATGCTTGACATCTCGGTTGTGACAGAAGCACCGTTCTCAACGATAACGGCAGAATCATTTGAAGCGCATTTAGCGCTGATTGGACGTGCGGATGCTGTTGTGCTGTGCGATATCCCATTTGGTTTTGGCAATTTAAAGAACTTGGAAGCGGCAGAAGCGGCATTGAAGATGGACAAAATGTTATTGGCCTTTGAGGTTGATGATTTAGCGGCGCGAGATTTTACCGGTGGAGTAGCCACCAAACGATTTATCGAATTGCGGACTAAAGGTGCGATGATTGTTAAGAGCCAGGCTGAAATGCTTTCGGTGCTGGCTAAACGGTAATTTTGTGCGTTGTAGGGTTCGTATTTTGGATGAAAGACTCGGAGAAAAGCCACCGTATGACCTTCCTTTTGTGGACAATAAAATTAGAAATGAGCGAGTAATAACTATAAACAAGTCAATGATCATCAAAACCTCAAAATTCGCTCTTGAAATAATGTAATGCAGTTATACTTTTATATGTTTGCAGTATAACATATCTAGCAAAGGGGGGGTGTACAGTGGTCTAATGAAAGAACAAAAAGAGAAACAAAAAATAATCGTAATGGCTATTCTCTTGGCTATTTGCTGCGCGCTCACTTATTATTTCCATGCGATACTTGAAATAGAAACGGTATTTACACATTTCTTTTATATTCCTATTATTCTGGCGTGTATATGGTGGAAGAGAAAGGGCTTGGTGATAGCGATATTTTTAGCAGGATTGCTGATTTTTAGCCACACCTTTAGAGTCACCCCACCGACTGGAAATGATTACCTTCGGGCGCTTATGTTAATAGCTATCGGCACGGTAGTTGCTATTCTAAGTGAAATGATAGCGAAGGTGCAGACGAGAATTACCCATCTCAATGCTGTCCTGCGTTCAATACGAAAGGTTAATCAACTCATAGTTATGGAGAAAGACCGTGAATCCCTGATTCAGAGGACATGCAAAAGTCTCTCCGAGACTCGTGGCTATTATAGCACCTGGATTGCCCTATTGGATAATTCAGGGGGGCTTGTGGCGACCGTGGAATACGGTTTGGGTGAGGATTTCTTACCCGTAAAGGAGCGGCTCAGGCGTGGCGAATTGACTGCTTGTGGGCAGCGGGCGTTGGCGCATTCGGGCGTTGTAGTAACTAAAGTCCCTGCCGCCATCTGCACCGGTTGTCCTCTATCGACAAAATATATTGGTAGGGGTGCAATATCCGTGCGATTAGAATATGGCGAAGTGGTTTACGGTCTATTGTCTGCCTCCATACCTACTGAGTTCATAGCAGACGAGGAAGAGCATATCTTGTTCAAAGAGTTGGCTTACGACATCGCCCTCGCCCTGCACAGCATCGAACTGGGGCAGGCGCGCAACAAACTAAATAAAGAGCGAAATAGACTTCTAAAAGCGGTTGAAACAACTAAAGAGGCTATTGCTATCACAACACCCGACAGTATGATAACATATGCAAACAATGCTATGTATGATTTATACGGTTACAAAAAAGGAGAGTTAATAGGAAAATCCGTTTCTATCTTAAATGCTGGTCCACCAGAAAAAGTCAAAGAAGTAACAAAACAGATTACCGATACAGTCAAAAAGGAAGGTATTTGGGAAGGTGAAATCGTTAACAGAAGAAAGGATGGCACCGAGTTTTTCTGCTACGCAAAAATATCTGGTTTAAGAGACGAAAACGCAAAAATAATCAATTATGTTTCAGCACAGCATGACATTACCGAGCAGAAGCAAGCGGAGGAAGCGTTGCGAAGGTTCGGCGAAGAGATGGAGTTGAAAGTTGAGGTGCGAACGAAAGAATTAACGAAAGAGCGTGACTACGTACGGCACTTGATGGAGTCATCGCCGGATTTCCAGTTGACGCTGGATAAAGAAGGAACGATTTTGGATGTGAATAAAGCATTTGAGCAGTTTATAGGTAAGAATCGAAAAGATGTAATTAGCAGCTCTATTTACAAATATATCGAGAGGGAGAAGATAGAGCAACTCATTAGAGCGATAGCGAATAAAGAAAATATCAGGAATAGAGAATTAACAGTAAATATAGCAGATAAAGGAACGTTAATCTTAAACATTTCAGGAACGGTATTTACTACGGGAGAAGTAGAAGAGGGGTTTTATCTAACAGGAAGGGATTTGACCGAAGCGAAAGCAAAAGAGGCACAACTTATACATGCAGGAAGACTCTCTTCGCTTGGAGAGATGGCTTCGGGAATGGCTCATGAGATAAACCAGCCGTTAGCCATTATATCGCTGACTGCGGAAGGCGTATTACGCGATATAGAGAAGAATCGTGTTGACATAAGCAAATTTCCTAAGGACTTAGAAGATATACTTAAAAGTGTGAAGCGGATAGACACGATTATCACACACATGCGTGCATTTTCGCGGAAGTCAGAGGAAATAATAGTTATTAAACCGGAGACAGTGCTGAACAATGTATTTACCCTGCTTGGTGCGCAGTTAAAGATGCACAGCATTTCGGTTTCTTTCAATATAGGGGCTAATTTACCTGCTATTATTGTGGATCCAAATCAATTGGAGCAGGTATTTGTGAATATACTGACCAATGCGAGGCAGGTGTTGGATGAGCGAGTGGAGAACGCGAAAGAAGAAGGAGTGCGTTTTGAAAAGCAATTGGTTTGCGGCATTTCAAGGGAAAGGGAAAAAGGAAAAGAGTGGGTGGTGTATGAATTTGCGGACAATGGTTATGGCGTGCCGGAAGAGTCAAAAACGAGAGTGTTTGAGCCGTTCTTTACAACCAAAAAAGCGGGAGAAGGCACCGGATTGGGGCTTTCTATTGCTTATAGAATTCTGACACAGGCGTTAAACGGGAAGATCTGGGTAGAAGATAACGATATGGGCGGAGCGAGTTTTAAGGTTGCGCTGCCGGTAAAAGATAAAACCGCAGAGACGCGGAGGAACCAAAAATGAAGATATTAGAAAAAAACCTTACAGAGCAGATTATTGGTTCAGCGATTGAGGTTCATAGACATTTGGGACCAGGCCTTCTGGAATCAGCCTATGAAGAATGTCTTTGTCACGAGCTTTCTTTGCATGGTCTCCAATTTGAACGCCAGAAACTACTTCCCCTTGAGTATAAAGGAATTAAGCGTGACTGTGGATTTCGGCTTGATATCATTGTAGAAAATAAAGTTGTTCTTGAATTGAAGACGGTGGAGGCAATAGCGCCAATCCACGAAGCACAATTGTTGACTTATTTGCGGTTGTCTAAAATTAAAGTAGGACTTATTATAAACTTCAATGTCCCCGTGTTGAAAAATGGTGTACGGAGGTTTATTCTTAGTTCTCCGTGTCTCAGTGTCTCCGCGGTTAAGGAGGGGAAAAAATGAAAGTTATGGTGGTGGATGATGAAGAGGCAATTTGCAAACGATTGCAGGCAGAATTGCAGAAGGAGGGCTATGATGTTGAATATACCACACAACCGGTAGGTGTTGTAGAAAAACTAACAGAAGCGAAGAAGAAGGGTCGGGATTACGCATACGAGCTCCTGCTTCTCGACCTACGCATGCCTGAGATAGATGGCTTTACCTTGTTAAATGAAATTCGAGCAGTGGATCTTGATTTAGACGTTATTATTATTACTGCGTATGGAGATGAGGATAAGGCGATAGAAGCAATTCGCCTTGGTGCAATAGAGTATCTCAAGAAGCCGATTTCCTTACAGGAACTCCGAACTGCAATCTTCCATGTTGAACAAAAGCGTGCGAAAGAAGGGGCTTTTGAGCACCGCATTCTGGTGGTGGATGACGAGAAGGCCTTATGCGCATACCTTAAACGAGAGTTGGGGAAAGAGGGGTATGAGGTAGCAGTGGCTTATGATGGTACCGATGGCTTAGAGTACTTCAAAAATAATCGTGTTGACGTAGTGATTAGCGACATTAGAATGCCCAAAATGAATGGTCTTGAGATGCTAGAGAAATGTCGTGAGATTAATAATGATTTTGTGTCTATTGTTATCACCGGTTTCAGTGACCATGAAAATGCCATAAAGGCATTAAGATTGGGCGTTTTTGGATATTTGAAAAAGCCACTATCACTAGAAGAAACTATTACGTTGGTGGATAAAGGAACTGAGCTGCTTTCGCTTCGTAGAGGGCTCTCGATTCACGAGCGCGAATTGGAAATAGAAAACGCTTTGAAAACACAATATGCAGAAAAGATCGAGAAATCGCTCAGAGAAAAAGAAGTGCTGTTGAAGGAAATTCACCACCGCGTAAAGAATAACCTGCAAGTAATCTCCAGTTTGCTCCGCCTACAATCCAGGCATGTAAAGGATAAAGAAGCGTTGGAGTTGTTTAATGAAAGCAGGAATCGAATCTACTCAATGGCACTCATACATGAAAGTTTGTACCAAGCCAAGGATCTGACAAGAATTGACTTTGCGGGCTACGTCAGAAGACTTACCCATGATTTGTTTCGCTCTTACAGTGTCGGTCCAAATGAGATCAAACTGAATATGGAAATCAAAGATGTTTTCCTTAACGTCAATACCGGAATACCTTGTGGTTTGATTATCAACGAGTTGGTCACAAATTCTTTGAAACATGCCTTTCCTGATGGCAAGAACGGAGAGATTCAAGTCGGGTTGTATAAACGTAAGAAGGGTGAGTTTACTTTGAATGTCCGCGATAATGGTACTGGATTCCCAGAAGATTTTGATTGCCGGAACACAGAATCCTTGGGTATGGATATAGTAATATCCTTAGTGGAACAACTTGATGGCACAATAGAGCTTGATAAGGGCGAGGGGACATCATTTACGATTGGATTTAGGGAGCTAAAATAGTGGTGATGCTTTACACCGCCACAGATTGAGCTTTCTCATTGTATATAAAGTATAACTTCCTTCTATTTAATGACACTGATTTTTTCTTTTTAGGGAACTCACAAATAATAATTTACCCGAACAGTATCTAACATTTTTTTCCAAGGATTTTTAAGACACAGATTAACACAGATTTAAAGTAGTGTATTGATTTTTTGATTTTGATTCTATGAACCCGTAAAAACTTAATAATCTTTTCGGGACAGTAGCGTCTGTGTAAATCTGTGTCTATGATATTTATCAAAATTGGTAAACTATTTACTGGGGGTTTCCGTAAATCAGTGTAA
>CBDAFQ010000126.1:0-15542 GCA_965195275.1 uncultured ANME-1 euryarchaeote
GTACTGGGTTTAATTAATGGCGCAATAGTTGGAAGTATTTATAAGGAATGAATGACTATGCGTCATCACTCAAAGAATTAGGAGAGAATATACTGGGAAGTGTATTATGAATGGGCTACGGTGTAAAACAGCGTGTTTGCGATTCGCTCAGCTATTGCAAAAATAGATGTATTTATATAGCATATATATCTATCTAAAAGTCAGGGAGTAAAAATGAGCGAGAAGCTAAAGGGTGGTATATGCAAATTTGGCTTTGGATATAATGCCAAAATGAAAGGATATACGACATTGATGTTGGATATACCGAAGTTAAGCGCAATGGCTCAATGCAAAATGCAAATTGAAAAATGCAAAATAGTTTTGCAATCTTCATTTTGAAATGTTGTATTCACGAAGGAACGCCACAGCGCCTAACAAAGTATTCACGCTGCGCTTCGCTTGCCCTTCGGGAAATCGCCTTCGGCGACTTCGTGAATAGAAGACGTTATATGCAAAAAGCGCGTGCAAGAGGAAGAGGCTCGGTCGTCATTGGCCTTGTAGGAAAAAAATAGCTTGTCAATCAAAAAGCTATACTGACACAGGAATAGGTAATTTTAAGAAGGTACAATATGAAAAATGGATTTGAGTTAAGAAAAACCTCTGAAAAAGGGGAAGGTGTTTTTGCTATCGAGTCATTTAAGGCTGGAGAAACAGTAATGGTCGGAGTTATTGAAAAAGTAGTTGAACAAAATCAGTCTCACGCTTCACAGATAGGCGAAGATAAGTTTGTTCTTCACGCTGGATTGATAAGCAAGGTTAATCATTCATGTGCCCCTAATTGCGGCATTAGAGTAAATGAAACTGGCGCTCATGATTTTGTAGCAATGAGAGATATCAGTATTAATGAAGAAATAACTTTTGATTATGCAATGAGAAACTACACAATAGAATATTTTCCAAAACAGTGCCTTTGTGGTTCAGAGAAATGTCGAGGTAAGATTACAGGGTGGAAAAATTTGCCAGACCAAAAGAAAAAAGAGTATGAAGGTTTTGTGGCTCCTTACCTGCTTGAGTTTGATGCCAAGCATTCATACGATAAAATGTAGAATATACGGAATATCTCCTTTTGGTTCTACGACTGTAAGCACGGTAATACCGTATCATTTCTTTTGGGAGATATACATGTTGTACTGATACTATTCTCAGGATCGCAACCTCTCGAAAATAAATCGAAAAATAGATTGCACTTCATTCCTATTTCTATTGCATGGTAATAAATCGAGATTACGTGAAGGTGCGACTTCAAAAGATAGAATGCAAATACAGGGGATGCTCATACAGTTTCAACGAGTATGTGCAGGGATGGTCTTTTTGAGTTACGGCGTTGTAGCAGCGGGGAGGCTATCAAGAAAGCACCCTTCGGGTGCAAATCAATTGTAGCTAAGGCTAAGCATTGGATGGTTCCAATCAGCTAATTTACATCCAAAAACTTCGTTTTCTGTCGGGGGTCCCTTCTCATACCACGCGAGTGTCATTTTTCTTACACAAGTTGGACATTTTGGCGCCCATTTATTCGCTTTCGTAATAAAATCCACGGATGTTGCCTGCCTTAAACTTCTCTGTAAATATCCAGAATGTTTTCTTTTTGTTCTACGGAGGTAAGCACCGTAATGCCGTATCATTTTGAAATGTCGATCTGGAATGTGCTGAATCAATGCTTTAATGAACTCCCGCACCTTCATAGTCACGAAATGCCTCTTCACCTCGCTGACGCTTTCACCACCATCGTCAACACATTCTTTCCATCCCTAAACTCATACTTAACCTCGTCCACCAGCGTCTTCATGAAATATACCCCGAGTCCACCTATCTTCCGCTCTTCTAAACTCGCATCCAGATCTGGCGGAGGGACCGACGTGGGATCGAACGGCTTACCCCGATCTTTGATGACCACTATGACCTCCTCGTCCCTTCTCCGGCAGGAGATATTAATCATGCCCACATCTACGGTGTAGCCGTAGTTGATAATGTTAGTGCACGCCTCGTCAACAGCCATTTGAATTTCGAATATCTTACGATCCGCCAACCCAAATTCACGCATCGAATCAGTGATGAAATCACCTATCTCCGCTAATTTCTCCAATTTCGATTCTATCTCGAGTTCAAAAAGGTCTTCCATTTGTAATATTCACTCCGCCTTCAATGCCATTAACGTAATATCATCAAACTGCGGTTCATCGCCACAGAAAGCTAACACTTCCCCCTTTATCTTCTCTATCATATCATCTGCAGATAATTCATGATTCGCCTTAATAGTCGTAATGAGTCTCTCTTCCCCAAACTGCACCTCCTTCTTATTTATCGCCTCGGTCACACCATCGGTATAGAAGACGACTATATCACCACCGTCCAGTATGATCATTCGCTCTTCCAGTTCTATATCCTCTATTGCGCCCAGCGCGATCCCTTTCGCATCGAGCCGCATTAGAGTTCCGGTCTTCGCTTTGAAGATCACCGGTGGGTTATGCCCTGCACTGACGTATGTCAACGTCCTCTCGCTCACATCTAATACCGCATAGAATAACGTAACGAACATCCCCGACTTCGCATCTGCCGTGATTAAACTGTTCGCAGCTCGTATTACTTCTCTCACTCCGGAACTTCGCGTTGCTTTCGCTCGGACTATCGTTCGTGATAGCGCCATGAAAAGTGCGGCTGGAACGCCCTTGCCAGAGACATCCGCAATCGTTAGCCCGATCTTACCTTCCGAGATAGGAATGAAATCATAGAAATCTCCACCAACCTCTTTCGCTGGAATATTCTGTGCTGCAAGCTCGAAACCGAGTAAGTCTGGTATGGCATCAGGCAAAAAGCTCTGTTGTATGTCATGTGCCATTTTTAATTCATACCGCTTTCTTTCCAGCTCAGCGAAGTATTTATCGCGCTCTTCCACCGTCTCCCGCTCCCTTATCCGATTTGAGATGATGTATGCAAAGAAGAACATACCCAAAGAATTGGCGAAGATCATGGGTATGCTTACTTCCTCGACTACCTTAACCGCTTCTGAATATGGGTGCGCAAGGATAAGTGCAAGAATCATGTGGAAGGATTCCATAAGGGCTGCAAATAGTACTGCTCCGAGAACGCCAATGAACTTGCCTCTTTTTAATATATATATAATACCTCCAAATAGTCCTGCAAGCACGGTGGCAAGTGAGCAAGGGACGCATGTAAATCCACCTAAGAAGTACCGATGTATGCCGCCTATCAGTCCCGCACCCAAGCCTATCACAGGCCCACCAATTAATCCTGCGATCATCGGACCAAGGTCTCGAACGTTTGCAATCGCGCCGAATATCTCTATCCCGGAGTAGGTGCCGAATATAGAGACCGCACCGAAGATTAAAATAAAAATAGCACGATTTTTTAGCGTGAATCTTTTGTCCAAGATCTCTCTGAAATATTTGGTGCGGGAGATCAGATAGGCGATTACCACGATTACGCATATCTTCTCGACCAGCACAAGTAAAAGCTCGATTATGGGATATGCCATTTAATTCCCCTTATATAATATAATTGACCCATATTACATTTATTCTATAATTGTATTACTAAAGCTAATGTCTTTAAATGTAAAAGAGCTACCGGATATATCGGTTGAAAAGGATGATGATGCAGAATACCAGCGGCAACTTGCGCTCTTTGCTCGTTCTTCGACCGAGAAAGGGATCGAGCTGGTGAAGCTAGGCGAGGTTATTGGTGGACTTTCCCACAGGCGGTATTTTTTAGATATAGGTGCAGGAGGGGGGGACTTAACTATTCCCATCTCGCAATCATTCAACGAAACAACGGTGGTCGAGCCCAATGCGAAGCAGGCAAGTTATCTTAAGCGAAGGTGCCCCAATTTCACGATCTATAACGATATTTTGGGAAATGTTAACCTTGGCTCAAAGCGTTATGACTTCATCCTTTGCTCCCATGTTCTCTATTATCTCGAGGAAGATCACTGGCTGACTACGATTGAGAAGATGCATAGACATCTCATAGCAGGGGGGCGTATTGCCATCGTTTTGCAGTCGCCGATCGGAGAGGTGGCTAACTTCTTCAATTGGTTCACACATTACGATGTCAATATCCTCAAGCTGTGGCGGGATTTGATCCGGCGATATGGCGATGATGCTGTCGAAGTACGGTATTTCTTGAATGAGATAAGGACAGAAAGTTTGGATGATATGGTTACAATCGGGCTATTTCTACTGATAGACCCTCGGTTCAGAAAATACAAAGATAAGATTCAACAGTATTTTGAATCTCATCACAAAAGGGCTGATGGCTATCGCATGATTCAGGATGAAATTCTTCTGGTGATCAAGAAGAGTTAAGTGTGATTTCAATTATCTCTCCACACTTCAGTTCATCATCACAAATAATCTAACCGTGTGCGAAGTTCGCCCACACCTTTTACCCAGCGGTCTATCGGTGGCACTTCATCCGGATCTATAATGACATCAATCACGGTTGGCACGGCACTCTCGATAGCAGCCGGCAATATCTCTGAGAGCTCGCCTGGACGTTCTATCCGGTATCCTTTTGCACCGAGTCCTTCGGCAACCCGTGCAAGATTTACCTCCTTAAAAGTCGTGGATACTGTCTTATCCCCAAGAGAGAATCGCTGTAGCTCGTGCACCAATCCCAATTTCGCATTGTTCTGAACAATCCAAACAACGGGAATGTCATAGTTCACGGCAGTGGCTATCTCCATCCCGTTCATAAGGAAACAGCCATCACCTACAATTGCAACTACTGGTCTATCAGGAGCGGCGAGTTTTCCGCCTATTGCTGCTGCTGTTGCGTATCCCATTGTCAACATACCAAAGGCGGAAATAAAATTCGGCTTTTTGAATCGCATGTAATGAATCGCCCAGCATATATGGTTGCCTGTATCCACGAAGACAATTGCATCTTCGGGCAAACACTCCTGAATCTCACGCATCATCGTCTGAGGTTTTATCGGTACCGATTCTGAGAACATCTTCTCCTCATCAACGAACATGCCCACGCTCTGCTTGAACTTAACAATATCTTCGATTGGGCGATCCTCACTCGGGTCGTACTTTTGCAAAGCTCTTAAAACTCGGAATGAAATTTCGTCTAACACCGCACGACAATCTCCAACAAGACCAATGTCTGCCACATAGTTCTTCCCGATCTCTGATGGATCAATATTGATGTGGATTAACGAATCACTTGGTTTAAGTTTCGGGTCCCAGGAAAGGGTCGTCAGTTGATTCAGGCTGGCGCCAACCACTAACAATACATCTACATCACCCATGAGATATTCTTCTGCCGCGGGCGAACCACTAAATCCGAAAACACCCAACGAAAGAGCGTGGTCCTCAGGGAATGTACCTTTTGCCTTCGGTGTCGTCGCCACAGGAATGTTTAACAGCTCCGCTAATTCGAGGACTTCTAAAGTCGCATCGGATGCGATCACACCAGAGCCAACGAGCATTGCCGGCTTCTTTGCCGTTACGAGCTTTTCTGTTGCGTCTATCACTAATTTCCTGTCGAAATACTCTGATTTGACTTTATATCCGCCTGGCGGAAGTAGTGTATCTTCTATTTCCGCTTCCATAATGTCCTTGGGATAACTGATGTGTACGGGACCTTTCTTACCGCTGAAAGCGATTCTGAATGCCTCTCTCAATGTCTCTGGCATTTTGTATCGGGATATTATCATCTCACTATATTTCGTTATCGGGTCGAACATAGCGACGGAATCAACACCCGCTTTTGTAGAATCTTGAAACGTACCTTTCCCATAGATACTCGTGGGAACCTGTCCTGTTATTACTAATAGAGGTATATCATCCATATACGCATTTGCGACTCCAGTAACAAGGTTTGTAGTGCCGGGACCAGATGTTGCATAACATACACCGATCTTACCGCTAACCCGCGCATATCCATCAGCCATAAAAGCCGCACCTTCTTCATGTTTTGATAATATCGGCTTAATCGCATCCTGCTTGTTTATAGCATCGTAAAGCGGAACCAAAGATGTACCCGGGACACCAAAGATGTATTCGACACCCTCACCTTCCAAATACCTTAATAGCAGTTCTGCGGTCGTTATCTTCATTTATAATCACTCGTCTCGGGAACTATTTACAGCCTCTTCCTCTTGTTCGTATATCTCAAATAGCTGTGTAAAGCCCGCGATGTCGAAGACCTCTTTTACATATGGCTTTAAACACGCTAATTTCAAATCACCTTCCTCCTTCTTCAACCGCTTCAGCGATGTAAGCATCACCCGCAATCCCGAGCTGCTGATATACTCCACGCCATCGAAATTCACGACTAATCTCACGCTGCCATCATCAATCAGTGCGCTTATACTTCGCTCTAGCTCGTTTGATGAATATGCATCAAGTCTGCCGTTCAAGGCCAATATCGCTACATTACCAACCCTTTTTTCTTCTAGTTCCATACCATCAACCACCATAAATTAACACTTACTTCAATGTTATATGCTTCTTCTATATATTTTTATGAGCACATGCAATGAAGACCACAAGAAGGTTGGATATGGTGCTGATTTAATCTTAGCAGAACGGTCACTTCGCCATTCCCGGACCACCACCACCTCGGATAGTATATCCCGTGCCGCGTGGTCTAACAATAGGACCTGAGCCAGGATGATCGTACCTGTAAGGCGAGTAGTAGCCATAGCCACCATAGCCACAGACCCAAAAGAACCCCCAGGGGTAATGTCTTGTTCGCTCTTGTACTACACGAGTTGCATTTACCGCAGCCGTTTCATTATCCGCAGAGACATTGAAGAACTCATGCCGGAACGTTTCGTTCGCCGCTACTTTATCTTTCAGCGCAATCATCTCACCATACGATTTCCGCGCCTCTATGTTCACTACCGCATCCACAGGTCCACTAAATTTGTGTTGAGGATACGTTATCGCATATATAGTACCCGCAAGAGGAGCCACATGCTCTATCTCCGCGGGTTCCTCTGATTTAGCCCGGACACCACTCGTTAGTGATACAAAATCAGTCCCTTCTATACGGATCTTATATACGTCTTCTTCATATTCATCGGAGCCCGCGGCTATACAGACATAATTGTTACGGCCGTCAAAATACGTGCTGACATAAGCGATTATATCGCCATTTGCAGCCGAGAACCACGAATAATCCCAATACGGCTCCCAGCCACTGCTCTTCTCGCTTTCTATCGCAGTGGTGACAAAACCGATCTCTTCTAACTTATCGTGCACCGTATTTGCAATATCTCTTGACCCTTGCCCATATCTGTACATTATACCGGCAACGCCATTTTCATGCACCCGCTCTGCCGAGTAATGCTCTATTGAATCGCCACCAAGCGAGTAATAGCTAAGGTAAGAAACTAAAGTGAGGGCACTTTGTTGTTGCTCTGTATATTTCGGAGTTGCTAAAAGCGGTGCTATGACAAACGGCATAGAAGCCACTATGAGTATCAAAATAACAACAAAAGCTACAATTGTACCTATATCCTCCTTAGCTACCATTTCTTCTCCCCTTACCTTATCGTCTCATTCTATAACCACAAGTTCCTGCATCCTGCATCCTGCACCCACAACTACCCGCAAGCCCTTCAAGACATTATCACCGCCATTGCCACCACCGAAACCGCAATGTACAAAACACCTGAAAGGATACCAACTGCGATGTTCCCTTTACTTATCTCCTCTTGCAATTTTATCTTCGGCACTAACACCTTATCAAACGCGAAGAAGAAGAGCGTAGCAACGAGCGAAGTCCCTATACTCCAGCCAATTGTTGCGAGTATATCATAAAGCAAGCCAGTCCATAGTGACATACTCGCTGTCACAACCACTAAGCCAGCCCCTGGAGACATAATCGTTGCCGCAACTACCAGTCCTATACCAAGCAGCATCAAACTGAAAAATATTGCAACCGCAGTATTATTCCCTTCCATCGCTTCCTGCAAATCGAACTTCCGGAACAAGAGAATATCATATATCTTTACCAGCAGCATGCTAAGTCCTACACCTATTAACAGCCACAATAGTGCTCCTCCCACCGTACCAATTATTATTTCTGCTATCGCCATATTCATGCACCTCCTATTATTTTATCCATAACTATCTCCACTTTACCTTCCAGCATATCGCCCATGAACTCCAAAGCCATTTTCGCATCCTTACACCCGCATGACGCCATGTCCACGAATATCGTATTCTCTTCTGGATACGTATGGACTGCGATATGGCTCTCGGCAAGCAATACAACCGCTGTCATACCCTGTGGCGAGAACTTATGGCTGACGGTTTCCAGTAACGTCAAATCCATCATCTTCGCCGCTTTCATTAAAATCCCCTCTATCAACATGACATCTTCCATCTTTTCCACGCTGCAATGTGTTAATAGTCCTATAAGCACTTGAATCTTTGCCATTTTATTTACCCGGGGATCAAACCCTCGCCCTTGAACAATGAATTTGCCTCCTCGTAATCTAAGTCCTCAGGCGGTAGGATCAAGTCAGGCGTTGGAAACGCTTCTTCTTCGTCCAGCACCTCGTCTATCTCGATGTCCTCTCCCACCAGCAGACCCCTTGACCGTATCAAATCAAATATCTGCGAGTAAAGCGCATTGTATTTCGCTTCTGTAAGTTCGCCCCTTTCGTTAATAGCCGCAAGTTCATTGTCCGGCTCGTTTATCTTGTCTAATATCTCGTCCTTGTTCTCCGTCGGGAATGCCCAGGTACCACCACCGGAAATGCTTATTAAGAAGTATGCTCGTGACATTGCAATCACTTCCTATCCAGCTCTTCGTCAAGCGCGGAAAGCGAGTCTGAAGTCTTTAACTCGCGCTCGATTTCGCTTAGCCCAAGGTCCGTAGTTCCTGCGGCAGTGCCGAGTTCTGCCGATGCCTCTGCCTTCGCCTCTTCCATCCTGATCTTCTCCGTCATTCGCTGCACCGTTAAATCAACATCACCAATCTCGCCATCTATTCCTGAGAGCGCGTCATTAACTCTCTTGGATGCTTTTGCCATCGCATAATCGGATTTTAAATCAGTTCGCTTATCTGCAAATCGCTGTATCTTCGCCGTTAAATCTACCTGTTTGTCCTTCAGCATCCTCACTTTCTTCTCCATATCCGCAACGGATTGCTGAAGCATCTGTGTCCGTTCTCTTGCTCTGTTCTCTTCCTCTAACAGTTGTGTTGCGGCACTGTTCAGTTGTTCCACTTGCATTTCCGCTTTCTCTGATTTACCACCCTCTAACTCCGGCAGTTTCTCCTCCAATGCCAGCGCCCGCTTTCTGTAGTCCAGTGCACTGTTATGCACAGATACCGCCTTCTTCTGCGCTTCATTCAATTCACGCTTTTTCAGGTTCTTCGCTGCTATCGAATCTCGCACTGCGACATCTACCTTCTTCTTCTCTTCTATTAGTTTCTCGTATGCGTAGTCAAGTTGTTCGTCAGGATCTTCAAATCGCCCTATCACTTTACTGGTCTTCGCTTTTGCCACATTAGAAAACCTATTAAACAATCCCATTTTTTATTTCCGCCCCCTAATAAAGTTCCAAACTTCTATTTGATATTTCATTACCTTTATATACCTCCACCCTTGCCCCAACAGGCTTTTCTATGCTGAGTATTTCATCGGTTCGGTCAATCTCGCAGTCAGCATACGTTACCTGCGATCCCGCAGTAATACTCCATGGGAAAGACCCTTTTACCAGGACAATCTGTGCTTTTCCTACTTCGTTCACTTTCACCTTTTCGCCTTGAAAGTCGAATACAGCGCCTTCTTTTAATTCCCCTGGGTCCGGCGCATCTGTAGACTCGACTTCGTCAAGTAACTCAAGTGTTGTCCCCTCCTTAGATAACCATTTGTGCTCTTCTGTGTCCGAGAACTCTAAATAGAACTCTTCCCACTGTCCACCACCCCAATCATATACCAGTTTTCCAAGCACGGTGAAATCTAA
Organism: uncultured ANME-1 euryarchaeote; assembly: GCA_965195275.1. Classification (GTDB taxonomy): domain Archaea; phylum Halobacteriota; class Syntropharchaeia; order Alkanophagales; family Methanospirareceae; genus Methanophaga. The sequence continues at coordinate 9,990 of CBDAFQ010000126.1, forward strand.
TCCATCTATCGTTCCGATACTACCTTCATGTAATTCCCCTGATTTCGTATCGGAACTACCTTCCCGCTGCTTCTTCCTTTTATCCTTTCTTATTTCCAGTATCCTCTTACTTCGTCCGAGTAAACCCATTGTCAACCTAATTTATCTTAACTATATATGGTTTACATGCTATAAAAACTTACGTGTTGGATTGAATGGCTGCATCCCAAAAGACAGTATAGTTTGGAGTGACGTTAGTTACTTTTGATTTCGACGCTTTCGCAACCTGTAGCTGTAGACTATTATCAAGATGGCTAAGACAAGGATTATCAAGGTGAACAACCATTCTACCCATTCTACCCCCCGTCCATATAAGTTGCTTGCACCGATGCAGATAGCAAATAAGCCGAGAAGCAGTGTAAGTAGAGTCTCTTTTGGTTCTGGTCTGCGATACACAGGCATAGCTTGACGAACAAGTTCGCCTATTATAACAAGTACTCCTGCGCCTAATACGAGATAATTAAACGAGTGCCACCATTTCAGGTATCCCAGTGCGGCAAGCATTAATAAAATACCTGCAAAAACCACCACCACGCATAATAGTACCACCTCAAATTTGTCTCCGCCGAACTTCATGCCTTTGCCTCCCGCTTTTTCGCCCATCCCCCGCCTTTCGTTTGACATAAAATTGAGTTGGTAAGGATTATAGATAAATAAAACATGCCTTTTCTTCTCGTGTTCCTTTTAGGTGTAATATCTATGTGCATGTTGCAGTGAGTTGTATATGGCGTGGAGTTCCTAGGCATCCTAAAGTTTTGGGATAAAGCAGGTTTGAAAACAAAAACGATGGGCTTTTATATCTTTAGCTACATAAACATAATGTTGAGTGTGATTAAACATGCAAGTAGTAAAAATAGGATTTGTAAAACTAGGTAACATAGGCGCTTCAAGGATAGTCGATTTGTTGCTGGACGAGAGAGCAGATAGAGAAGATATAGATGCACGGGTGTTGGGGACAGGGGCGAAGATGACGCCAGAGCATGCGGCAGACACTTCTCGGTTGTTAGATTGGGACCCCGATTTAGTAGTGATAACCAGTCCCAATGCCGCACTTCCCGGGCCTAAGCGTGCACGTGAGATGGTGAAAGAGAAGGGTAAACCCTGCATCGTTATCTCTGATGCACCGGCAAAAAAAGCGGTGAATGATTTGAAGGAGAATGGGTACGGATACATAATAATACCCGGTGATCCGATGATAGGGGCGAGAAGAGAGTTTTTAGACCCCGTGGAGATGAGCCTGTTCAATGCCGATGTACTCTCAGTTCTGACGATAGCGGGAGTAGTAAACTTGCTGCAGGAAGAGCTTGATGCGGTTATAGATGCGATAAGGAAAGGTGGCGATGTGAAACTACCTCAGATCATAGCCACAGCGGAGAAATCGGTAGAAAGGGCTCAGTTCTCAAATCCGTATGCAAAAGCTAAAGCCATCGCCGCTTATAGCATGGCAGAGAAAGTAGCCGAGCTGGATGTGAAAGGGTGCTTCATGATGAAGGATCCCAAAGAATACGTGCCAATAGTGGCGGCTGCGCATGAACTATTAAGAGAAGCGGCAAAGCTCGCTTATGACGCACGCGATATGGAAAAGCAAACAGACAGCTTAGTTCGTAGGCCTCATGCCAGAACAGGGGAGATATTGAAGAAGGCGAAGTTACTGGATAAGCCGAGTGCGTGATCTCCCGTTTTTTTTCTTTTTTTTCTTTTCTTTTGAATGTGCGCAGTAAAGCGTGGAATATATTATTCCCGGATCTATTCAGAGTTCGAGATAACCAATTTTAAAAATTATATTATGGGCCCGATGCGATTCGAACGCATGACCTTCGCCTCGTAAAGGCGACGTCATAACCAACTAGACCACGGGCCCACTATAAAGATATTTTATATGTTTAGATACAATACTTTATTAGATAAAAAAGTTACTTACGTCAGAGGATGTAAAGAAAAATGCGAGGTGGATTTAGAAAAGGAATGGGCTTGAGTCCCAAGAAATTGAACCAGATGATGAAACAAATGGGCATAAGTGTAGAAGAGATGGACGATGTAGAGGAAGTAGTGATAAAGACAGCAGATGTGGAACTCGTGTTTACGGAGCCCGAAGTTTCTGTTACGGATGCCCAGGGTTCGAAAGTGTATCAAATAACAGGTACGCCGGTAGAACGCCCAAAGGCAGAATCTGAACTTGAAGTTTCGCAAGAGGATGTGGAAATTGTGATGGAAAAGGCGGGGTGCAGTGAAACAGAAGCGAAAGCGGCGTTAACCGAAACAAAAGGTGATTTGGCAGAGGCAATATCCAAGCTTGGTGTAGAATGAATTTAATTCAGCCGAAACGCATTGGAATGGTATGCAGGGGCGAACCCAAAACTGTATCCATATTAAAAGAGTTGATTGAGTGCGTTGAAGACCGTGTAGAAGTCATACTTGACGAAGAGATAGCGTATACGCTCAAAAGGCAGGGTATGAGAATAGAAGATATGGATGTGGATTTCTTAATCTGTGTTGGTGGTGACGGCACAATATTAAGGGCACTGCATTCCTTGAAAAGCCCCATACCTGTGCTGGGTATAAATATGGGTACTATCGGATTTTTAGCAGCGGTGCAGCCAAAAGACAGTTTTCCGATACTTACAGAGCTATTAGACGGGTTTGAGGTCGAGCGTAGGGAACGGCTTTCAGTGGAACTAAAAGGTAAGAAGGAGCGGATACCCTATGCAATGAATGAAGCAGTGGTAATCACATCTAAGCCAGGGAAGATGCTACATTTTGCCATCTTTTTGGATGATGAGGAGTTAGAAGAGCTAAGAGCTGACGGTGTTATTTTTGCAACTCCCACCGGGAGCACGGCGTATGCAATGTCCGCCGGCGGACCCATTGTAGATCCAAATGTGAATGCAACCCTAATAGTGCCAATTGCACCTTTCAAACTTTCCGCAAGGCCTACGGTCGTTGATATAAAAAGAAGGATAGGCTTAGACCTTTTTGGTGTGAAAGATGCAGAATTAGTCATAGATGGGCAGTTCTACGTGAAAATGGAGAAAGAAGACGGGATTGGCATTACGCGCGGTGAACCCGCTTTTTTTGTTAAAGTGCCGGATAATCATTTCTTAAAATTCAGTGATAAATTACGAAGCGAGGGCGGGAAATGAAAAGATTATTATGCCTGGAAATTGAAGGTTTTTGTGTGTAAAGAAGAGGAATAAAAATGAGGAAAATGTCATCCCGGATGTTGTGTGGTAAGAAGGTTGTGAACTTGGAGGGCGGGGAGATGGGAGTGTTACATAACCTAGTAGCAGATGCGGAAACAGGTATACTGACAGAACTCGTGGTTAAGCCTGCTGCTGAGCTTGACACAAGCAAGTTAAAAACGGATGACGGTTATCTCTTTATACCTTTTGATACAGTTACAGCAATAAAGGATGTCATAGTAGTGAATATTAAGCAGATACGAGAACAGGCACGGGCGGCATCAGCTCAAAAATCAGTGGATTTTTGAGCATTTGCTGACTACGGGCGTGACGGGATTTGAACCCGTGATTTGCAGCTTTCTCCCTTTTTTGATCGAACTTATGCGACAAATTTGTTAGGAGGCTGCCGCCATATCCTAGCTAGGCCACACGCCCAACGGGAAGTTTCATCCTTAAGAGAAAGAAAAGTTTATTAAAGAAAAACCCTTTTCTTTTTTCTGTTAATGCTTTTCACTCAATAAATGCGATCAGCATTTCTTACTATATGTAGATATGACGGAGTTACAAAAAAGCCTGGAAAAGGCAGCGGAGATAATAAAAAGGCATGAATATGCAAGAGTGATTTCGCATTACGATGCAGATGGGATAACATCCGTGGCGATTATTTGTACGGCCCTGCTTCGAAGAGGGATACAGTTCCATGCGACTATCGTAAATAAAGTAGAACGGTCACTCATACAAGACTTAAATGAGGGGCTCGTTATATTCTGCGACATGGGCACGGCTCACACGGATTTGATATTAGAGCATCTTAAAGAGAAGGATGTGGTAATCATAGACCATCACGTACCATTAGCATCTGTCCCAATTCCGACATCCCCTACATCATCCTTTGTACTCGTAAATCCGTATTGCTCTAGCGAGGAGAAAGAAGAAATAGGCGGTGATATTTGCGCCGCAGGTATCTCTTATCTTGTGGTAAGGTGCTTATCAACTGACGCTAATAATAACATAGATCTTGCAGGACTCGCGGTAGCTGGGTCATTAGGGGATAAGGTAGCGCTGGATAGCGGAATAAACAAATTGATTTTGGACGAGGGAATAAATGAGGGAGTTATCTCGGTTAAAAACGGGCTAAAGCTCGGCGACGGTAAAATACGTGATTTGATTATTTTCGCGACCGATCCATATATCCCACTTGCAGGTAGGGATGAGTGGGTGGATGCCTTTTTGGATAAGATATGTATAGAAGGCGATAAGGATATAAACGATTTAGATGCGGACGTGGAAAGGCAATTAGCCGATGCTTTGTTGGCGCTATCAAAAGAATCATCAGCCGGCATCAGTGAGGATGCTCTGGTGGGAGAGACGTACATTTTAAATTCCGAGGTGGTGAAAAACAGCCTGGATTTTATGCGATTGGTGGATGCTTGTGGTCGGTTTGGAAAAGCAGGTATTGGGATAGGGCTGTGCCTACGAGAGGCAAAACTGATAGAAGATGCAACTTCGCTACACATGCAGTTTCAAAGCAAACTTGTTTCCGAGTTGGGTAGAATAGAAAGTGAGGCAGAAGTTCTAAAAGAGCTACAAAATATGTTCTATTTCTATGTGCACGAGACGGGCGTAACTGGCGTTTCATCTGGAATTCTAGCGGAATATCTATACACCGAGAAGCCTGTAATTGCGTTAAACAAGAAAGACGGAACAGATGACGGTAAAAGGTCGGAAACGAAAATATCCGCGCGATGTAATAAAAAACTTGTTGCAAAAGAGGATGGAATAGACCTTTCTAAGGCGATGGAGCAAGCATCAAAAGAAGTAGGTGGCTTTGGTGGTGGACATCCGGTTGCCGCGGGTGCGTCCATTCCCAAAGGGTCCGAAGGAGAGTTCATAGCTGCTCTCGATCGGATATTAGGCGAGCAAAACGCTAGCTGATTTTAGATGCTTTCCTTGTATCTGCACAAAAATCGGTGGATCTTTTTTTGAACCGACAATGTAAAATAACATTATAGTACCTTAACTTCGAATCGTTTTAGGAACATGGGCAATCTAAGAGCCTCATCCAAGTCCATCACTTTCTTTGGAATCTCAGTGATCATGCCACGCCCACGTATTTCAAGATGGTAGACCCTGCGGTATTTGTTTAGCCCCTTTTTATAACCACAAGATTACACGGATTTCCAGAAGAAAACGAATATTAATAACATAGTTTCAGTACACCATTAGCTACTTTATACCCAATATCCCCAAGTTCTTGTGTTAATCTTGTGAAATCTCGTGGTTTTTTTATTCCGCTATCCGAATACAAAACGAAAACCTAAATAATAGAAAACGC
>CBDAFQ010000127.1:0-7331 GCA_965195275.1 uncultured ANME-1 euryarchaeote
AAGCCAAAAGAACTGCAATCTCTTACCCTGATACCCGCCCCCAAAAGTTCACTTTTCGCTTCTCTTGCATTACCTACATCCAAGACATAAAAATTAGCGTCTGAGTGTAGCCCTAACGCGTTCTCCATCTTCTCTTTACTCTGTTCTACCTTCTCTATCGTCTCAGCTAAAAAGGCATCGCCTTCTGTACTAATTACCGCTGCACCTATCTTCTGTGCAAACACACTCACACTCCACGGCACTTTTATCTTCGCCATTGCTTTTAGGTTTTCCTCCGCTGAAATCACATAGCCAACTCTTATACCGGGTATGGCAAACGATTTTGTCAATGAGCGCAGAATAATCATATTTCGAGTGGCCAAAGTATGTGCAGGAAATGTATGCTTTACAAAGTCCACATATGCTTCGTCCAGCACGATCAGCGCATCCACTCGTTCAGCCTCTTCTATTATCTGCGCTACCTCATTTTTGATGAGATACTGGCCTGTTGGGTTGTTCGGATTGCAAAGGAATACCACGTCATCGCGTTTCATCTCCGCCATTATCAATTCGGGATTGATTCGTAGGTCGGGCATTTCTATTCGCTTTATCTTCGCACCCATCATCTTTGCCGCAACTGCATATTCGCCATATGTGTGTTGCGGCACGAGCGCTCGATTTTTCATGAACGCAAGAGTTACGAGCTGGATGAGCTCAGAAACACCTGCACCTACCAGTACTTCGCCCGTATCACAGCCGAATTTTTGTGATATTCTCGCTCTTAACTCGCTGCATTCGGTGTCAGGATATATCTTTATTGCGTCTATTGTGCCCTTTATCACATCGTGAACAAATTCCGGCGGTCCATAAGGGTTTAGATTCACACTGAAGTCTATTACTTCCGCACCATCTTGTTCCCCCCCATGCTCACAGACATTTAGATCAGACAACTGAACTCTTGGTTTAACCAACTTTTATCTCCGTATTTATTGAATGCTATTAAATTATAAGGTATCCATGCGTTAAAAGTGACATATGGAACAGATGAAAACGTGAGGAGATTAACTGATCTGACACTGAGTGATGAGACGGTGTTGAACTAATAAATAGTTTTAAAGCGCAATAATAGAATATTATGGGAGGGTACAGAGTAGCCTCTCAGTGATTATATACCTGCCGTTGCGCTGTGGGTGTTCAATGGCAGGGGGCTTATTGACAACATGTTAAAGCTAGATATATATAAAATTATATTTCTTGCCTCACCTCAACCTTTTGCACTTTCCATTTTGCATTGTCTGCACAAAAATCCGCAGATTTTTGAGCAGATGCCACCACATCACCACCTTGCGAAGAAATCATTTAAGAAATTATAATACTTCTCTTCTACTTCTACGTTTATATCTTTGTATTCTATCTCTCGTCCTATAAATGTTGACATGTTTTTTACCGCGTAGTTAACGTTAGAAACGCCGAGATAAGTGTGCTTTTTCAAACTCGTAAGCATCCACGATAGCGTTTCATCCACTGTTAAAGCAGGTATAGAAACCTCAAAGACTTTCTCGGATTCATCATAAAATTCTTTTACTGCTTCTTTTGGCTCTTCTGCAAGCAATCCCATATTCAAGTCTTCAATATATTCTTTTGCCACTTCTTTCGGAACGAACAAGGCGGGGAAGCGTGGAAGAAAGCCCCAAACCCAGATCCAGGAATTGAAAATATCCAACCAGAAATGAGTCTGGTGCGGTACTCCAACAGGTGTACGCGACATCAAGTCCACATTTCTCCAACACCCTATTCCCAAAGATTAAATGGCTTTTGCAGTCCATCTTTACACTTTAATATTCAAAAAAAATAGTCACCTTACTTACTTCAACTTAACCGCAGTCCCGTAAGCAAGTATTTCCGCTGCACCGCTCATCACCATAGAGGTCATAAACCGGAGATTGACAACTGCATCCGCATCCATCTCTTCCGCTTTCTCTGTCATCCGTTTCAATGCAATCTCACGTGCCTCGCTCAGCATCTCCGTGTATTCCTTTATCTCACCACCGACTATCGTTCGGAATCCCGCCACTATATCCTTACCCAGATGCTTCGCCTGGATTACATTTCCTTTTACAAGTCCTAAAATCGCTACTATCTCCTTTCCCGTAACAAAATCAGTATTCACAACTATTACGCTCATGGCCTCAAGTCCTCCTCATTTATCTCCTCTTTCATCCTCTTCCATTCCGTATATCGCTCAAAGCACATTGTTATTAATATAATAACCGCACCGATACCCATCAGCACTATGCTGAGTTTTATGCCGAATAAGATTGTAAATTCGCCTACCTCTTGGTTAAATAGCGGATACATACCATATGCACCCATAATTACCATTCCCGCGAGGAATACCAACATACCCACCCAGATCATCAATTTCACTTTCCCCTCTACCTCCTTTATCCTCCCATAGCAGAAGCCACGAGATTGCCAAATTCTTCGGCTGCTTCCGGGCCTCTACCAGAAATTATTATTTGGCCGTCTCGCTCAACGGCAGCACAGGTAAATATGTTTGATAATATTATTGTACAAATATTTAAAGGTGTTTCTCTTATATTTTACGTATGGCGGAGACGAAGAAAAGCATAGAGGAGATAAACGAAAGAATTGAGGATGGCAGTGTTCATGTAGTGACAGCGGATAGAATGAGCGAGATCGTGACTGAGTTGGGTGCGGAAGAAGCAGCGAAGGAAGTAGACGTTGTCACCACGGGTACTTTTGGCCCCATGTGCTCTTCAGGTGCATTCATCAATTTAGGTCATACAGATCCGCCAATAAGGATGCAGCGAGTGTGGCTTAATGATGTAGAAGCATATACAGGAATCGCAGCAGTAGATGCTTATATCGGGGCAACGCAATTATCAGAAGCCGAAGGCTTAGACTATGGCGGTGGATATGTAATAGAAGATTTAGTAGCGGGTAAGCAGATAGATGTGAAGGCCATTAGCTCTGGCACAGATTGCTATCCCAGAAAAGAGCTAGAAACAACAATTACGCTCGAAGACTTGAATCAGGCTGTTATGTTAAATCCACGAAATGCTTTTCAGCGGCATGAAGTTGCAACAAACTCAGCAGACAGGGCATTATACACCTATATGGGCACGCTACTTCCGAATTCGCGGAATGCTAATTATTGTGGTGCTGGCACACTGTCACCTATATCTAACGATCCTGATTTCGAGACCATAGGGATAGGTACAAGGATTTTCCTCTGTGGTGCTCAAGGCCATATAGTGGGGATGGGGACGCAGCATGAGCCTATTAGCCGCTTTGGAGCATTAATGGTCTCCGGGAACTTGAAGGAGATGAGTCGGGAATACATCAGAGGTGCCACCATAGACCGGTATGGCGTGACGCTGTACGTAGGTATTGGAATACCGATACCGGTATTGAATGCAAAGATAGCGGCGAAAACAGGAGTACTTGATGCAGATCTTACAACAGAAGTGATTGATTTTAGTGTTCCCAGGAGAGAACGTCCTGTAATAAGAAAAGTAACATACGAGGAGTTAAAGTCGGGTGTGATCGAGATAGAAGGAAAGGAAGTGCCAACTTCGCCGCTTTCTAGTTTTTATATGGCGAATAAAGTTGCAGATGCGTTGAAGAGAGAGATAAAGGGTGGTGAGTTCTTCCTGACACAGCCTGTAGAGCGATTGCCTATAGATACTGTCTGTAAACCAATGAAACAGACGAAGGAACTGCCACTGGTGGATGACGTGATGATACGAGAAGTTGCGACTATAAGCGAGAGCGCAAGCATAGCAGATGCTGCGAAATTGATGATGGAATCTCAATTTACGCATATCCCTGTTACATCAGAAGAAGGGAAACTTGAAGGGATAGTAACAGCCTGGGATATATCAACGGCTGTGGCGACACGGCATGAGGGTTTGGCGGAAATAATGACAAGGAAGGTGATAACTGCGGATTCCGAGGAGCCTCTGGAGCTGGTGATAAGAAAGTTGGAGAGATATAACATTTCTGCGTTACCCGTCATTGACCGCGACCGAAAGGTCATTGGGATGATAACAAGTGATGGGATAAGTAGATTGATAGGTAAAAAGCGGAGATGGCAATGGAAACTAAGGCTCTAAAAGTAGATCTATTATGCCTGGGTGCAAGAGCATCGGGCTTGGATAAGGGCAGGAAAGCGGGTGCAGGACCAGCCGCGGGTGGTATGTTCCTCTTTGGCGGCACGGTAGTGAACGTTCCAACACAGAGCTGGTTCGTCGCTCAGTCGCCATATACAGTGGAAGCCGAAAACGGGAGATATGTGATCAAGAGAGAAGGTGAAAGAATCACTGAAGTTAAATTCCCGCAAGCGAAGTTCCAGGAGTTAAAGACTAAAGAGGGGATACCCTATTATAAAATCGCTCTTCTACATGGTGCGAACTGCTTGGCTACTACCACGATACAGACCTGCGTTTACTGGAACACGGCAAAGCGATGTAAGTTCTGCGCAATTGAGCTCTCACTGAAGAGTGGTGCGACAATAGCGAAAAAGAAGCCGGAACAGCTTGCCGAAGTGGCGCTTGCAGCGCAAAAGCTGGATCATGTGAAGCATGTAACACTTACTACTGGTACAACTTCCACTCCTGACAAGGGTATAGACCACCTTCTGGAAATAGCTAACGCGATAAAAGAAGCAACCGGGTTGCTTATTCATGCTCAATTCGAACCGCCCGAAGACCTTCGTATTATTGACCGTCTCTACGATTCGGTGGATACCGTGGGTATTCATGGGGAGTCTTTCGACCGCGAAGTGCTGAATGATGTGGCTCCGTGCAAGGCGGAGATACCGTTTCAGCATTATGTGGATGCTTGGAAGCGAAGTGTAGATGTTTTTGGCGATAGTCAGGTCAGTAGTTATGTGATTGCAGGACTGGGCGAGAGTGATGAGTCTATTATAAATGGCAGCAAGCTATTAGCGGAACTTGGCGTTTATCCCTTTATTGTGCCTCTGCGTCCAATACCGGGTTCTTTGCTCGAGAAAGAGAAGCCGCCAAGTCCTGATAGGATGCGTGCGATATACGAGCGAGTGGCGGTGATATTGCACGATACTGGCGTAAGCCAGAAGAAGAATAAGGCTGGCTGTGTACGCTGCCGGGCTTGTTCGGCGTTGCCTGACTTCGAGTAAGGGGTTTTAAACCACGAGATTACACAGGTTTACACGAAAAAATTATGTGCGATGAGCACAATAGAACAATTTAGGAAGTGAAAACGAAAAAAAATGAAAACAAAGATGAAAGGCAAAGCGATAATAGCTATTTCAATGGCTGCGATTATGGTCGTTTCGGTGCTTGCAGTGGCAATGCCAATGGCCATTGCTAAGAGTAATGGTGGTAACTTCAACATTATTGAAGGTGCAGCAACACAAAAAGTGCTGATCGGACAGAATTTGCAATTTATGGGCTACGGCAGTGATGTAACAGTATCCAGGATAGTAAGTGGTGATGTAGAGAAAGTGTATCAGACAAATGCTAACAACCGTATATATAACGTAAATTGGCCAACGTCAGGTGTTTATTATGTGAACTACGATGCAGCAATAAAAGTGTATGCAGCACAGCTTGGAGTTGAAGAGCCGGACGTACCATTGGAGCTAAAAGTGGGTACAAAGAAAGTAGCTTCTATCGCAGAGGGAACTGATCTTAAGGTATATACTGGCGGAATAAACCTATTTGAGGAAGACCTGGTTGACCTAGTCATAATTGGCCCGGATGGACAAATAAAGACAGACACGATAAATAACCAAAAATTTACAGGCATAACAGTGGCAGCCTTGCAGGACTTTGGCAACAAACTCATAACCAAAGATTGGAAGATAGGCGATTATACATTCCAGGTAAAGTCCAAAGCAGCAAATGCGTGCGGGTTAGAAGTATCGAGCGATGTAAAACCGTTAAGAATACTAAAAGGTGAAATTTCAATTGATGTAGAGCCGACAAGTACTATGGAACTTGATACTGTGACAGTAACAGTAACAGGTGTAGCAGGCGATGAGATAAGGGTTGTAGCAGATCCTTGTGACGGTGCAAAGTTCATAGACGGCGTGGATGACACACCAACAAATGCGGGGTGCACGTTTACGGACACTATAGATTCCGACGGCATCCGAAAGTATGTAATTGAATTTAACGATACAGGCACCTATACAATAAGGGTAACCGTTCAAAGTGATCCACATGCTGGCGACTATGATACCATAGACATAACAGTTTCCGAGAAAGGAGTGAAGTTTGATTTGCCATCAGCAGTAGTAATCGGCGAGAAGCTGGATATAAAAGGTATAGCTAATACGGGCACCTATGTTGATGTCTTTATAGATGACGTTCTGTATGCCCGACTGCATAATCTTGTGATAGAACCTGACGGCACGTTCAGCAAAGAGGTAATAACAACCGACGTCGGTATGACCCTACCCGGATTAGTAACGCTAAAGGCATGGCTAGATTCCGCTAAAAGACGTGGCGAAAGCCCTCCCACAACAAGTGCAGACGGATCGGCCGCGATATTAGTGCTAAAAACACACTTAGATGCAACAATATCTAATACAACAGTCGCTCTTGGCGACTGTTTCGAGGTTTTTGGTAACGCATCATCAGATTACGTTGAGATAGTGCTAATATCTCCAGAAGGAGGGGATGGCACAGGAATGGACGGTTTGTATGGCACTACAATATACACAGTACCCACATTTTGCAATTCTACGAACTACTACTATAACTATTACAAAAAGCTAAAAGTAGATAGCGATGCAGATCTGGGAAATTACACGATAATCGTGCTCAACCCAGGAAGAGATAATGCTTACGGCGATTCTGAGTATCGCTATATAGACAACATCTTAGATCTGGACGGAGAAGGTCCGGAACCAGGTGTAATAGATGTCTTAAAGAGGTCACAAAAGCAAATTGCGGCGATAATAAACGATATTATTTATGCCACGGGCAGTGACGACTTTATGTGGATAGGAAACATAGTGGTAGCTTAAACTGCAATTTATATTATTCCCGTGGTTAGATTAGAATACGCGGGAATAACTTTTTTTGTAATTGTATAGCTAGCCATGGTGATGGTAGGATGTATCAGGTGCCCTAAAACCAAAGAAATATATAAACAAGGGAACTTTGTACATATTGTCAGATTTTAATATTTACCAACGGAATCAAAAAAGAGGAGGGGGTAAAAGAAGAGATGGTGAAACGGAAAAGAGTGGATAAAGATAGTGGTAGTAAGCGATGGCAGAAAGCGATAGTGGGCTTATTAATGGCCGCCATAATGATTGGTTCGGTGATTGCACTATT
>CBDAFQ010000128.1:0-2500 GCA_965195275.1 uncultured ANME-1 euryarchaeote
GATTCGAACCATCGATCTCCGGGTTATGAGCCCGACGGGATCTCCTAACTACCCTACCCCGCTTTATTGTACACCTACATTATAATAAAACAGGGATTCATATAAAGGTAAATAGTAGATTGTATAGCGGTGTAAAAAAAAACACAAATGTTCTTTTGGTAAAGCTTTTCTTTTTAAGAAAAGGTTTGTGTAAATCTGTGTAATCGTGTGGTTATAAAAAGTAGCTAAACTAATACCTATATAGTATACAGGGGAAAAAATGGACTTCCGATTGATCTTTGTAATGGACTTGCTTGATGGCGTGGTAGTGCATGCGAAGCGAGGCGAGCGTGAGAAATACGTGCCGATTCACCGTTTCAGCTCTATCGTTACGTCGTCAGATCCAGCTCGTGTGTTAGAAACGATAAAGCCCAAGGAAGTTTATATCGCCGACCTCAACCGACTCATGAGCACAGGCAATAACAGACCGATTTTGAAAGATCTAAGAACTCGAAACCTGGATTTGAGGATTATGCTGGATTATGGTGTAAAAGGGATGGAAGACCTGAAAGAAGCTGTTGACGCGGAAATGGCCGATAAGTTCGTTTTAGGTACGGAAACCATATCCTTTGAGCTATTGGAGGAAGCATCTAAAAGCGACATTATAACTGATATATGTATAAGCCTTGACCTCTTCAATAACGAAGTGCTGACAAGCGATACAAGGATGAAGATTGACCCTCTGCAGTTAATAAAAGAGCTGAATAAATTCCCCGTTCGGGACGTGATTGTGCTGGAACTGAACAGGGTAGGCACGAAAAGCGGAATAGATTTTGAGTTCCTCGCTAGTGCAGTGGAACTCTCGGAACATGACGTTCTATGCGGCGGCGGCGTGCGGAATTGCGAAGACGTACATAAAATGGCGGAGATCGGTGTAAAGGGCGCACTGGTCGCTACTGCTGTACATGAGGGGGATATTCCGTCATTTGAAGTATAAACGTAATCGCTCAATATTAACACAGCTTGAAATTGGTTTTTAATACTAGTATATCAACGACAAAACTTGTTTTGCCTTCTCACCATCATTAAAGTCCACCTTTTTAAAAGCTCTAAATACCCCTCTTACGGCACGGTCTAAAAAACCCGTGATTTATCAACGCGGAGATCGCAGAGGGCGCAGAGTTTAAGACATAGATTATATTAACAACTCAAGAAATATTTCTTTTTGTAACGCTTTTAAAACTTTTTGAAAGAAATGTTTTTTTATAGAAGTTCACCGTTTAAACAAAAGAGGGGGCACAAAAGAATGAGGGATGTAGCGATAATAGGAATTGGACATACTAAGTTTGGGCGCGCATCGAAAGCGTCACTGGAATTGTTCTCTGAGTCGGTATTGCAAGCAATTGACGATGCAGGCGTAGAATTAAAGGACATAGAAGCTTTATTTCAGGGCGCTGCACTCGCAGGCTTTGAAGAAGGGCAGGTAATGTCTGCGGCATTTTCTGCTGCGGACCTCAACTTAGGGCCTATACCCGCAACGCGATATGAAAGTGCATGTGCATCCGCATCAGTTGCGATAAGAGATGCCGCCATGTGGGTCGGTTCAGGTGAATACGATATGGTTATTGCAGGCGGCATGGAGAAAGCACTGACAATGGGTACGTTATTTGCAACGCGGACTTTCGCGATGGCATGCCACGCGCCAACAGAAGGGCCTGTGGGACTCACGTTCCCGGCAGTGTTCGCAATGGCGGCAATGCGGTATGCCAAGAATTATGACATACCCTTAGAGAAACTGCGAGAGAAAATGGCGCACGTTTCTATAAAGAATCACAAGCATGGCGCTTTAAACCCGTTGGCGCAGTTCTATAAGAAGTTAGGTGCTTTGAAGCTAGAAGAAGTAATAGACTCGAAGATGGTAGCAGACCCGCTGTCGCTTCTGGATTGCTGTCCCTTCTCCGACGGTGCATCAGCACTTGTGCTCTGCGCCGCTGAGGAAGCGCGGAAATATACTGATGAGCCTGTTTATATCTTGGGTACCAGACAGGGCTCAGGTGGTCCATTATCCAAGATGGAAGACCTAACAAAGCCCGTTTCTCGGATAAGTTCTGCGAAGGCTGCATTTAAACAAGCAGGACTCACACCAAAAGATATAGACCTCTTAGAAGTTCACGATTGTTTTACTATTGCGGAACTGATCGCACTTGAGTGTATGGGCTTCTTTGATTGGGGCGAAGCGGCAGATGCAGTCGAAGAAGGACAAACGGAGCTGGGCGGGAAAATACCCGTTAACATGTCTGGCGGATTAATAGGCAAGGGGCATCCGATAGGCGCAACCGGGGCGTCTCAGATTTACTGGATCATTAAGCAGATGCGGGGCGAAGCAGCAAAAGGGAATCAAATTGACCCGGTTCCTGAGTATGGTATGACCGATACACTTGGTGGTGACTTCGGGACATTATGTCATATTATACTCGGAAGGTCGAAGCGAAAGAAATAATAAAGGAGATATTAAAAAAAA